>CAKPDY010000009.1 GCA_934149165.1 uncultured Clostridia bacterium
CAATAAAGGAAACCTGAAAAGCCATATGTTTGGCTAGTTTCAAGGTTTCCTATTTCTTTTAACTGTCAAATTCAGGAGTATTGCATTTCGTAACTATAAATATATTAACATGTTTCATTTTACTTGTCAATACTTTTTTCTATGCCCTGTGCTGCAAGTTTTTCATAATTTCATAATTAAATGTGTATTTAATCTTTTTCAAGTCTTTTCTCGCCCATAAAATAGTTTCGGTAGAATGAGTAAAAGTTTTACATGCAAGATTTGGTGGTGGATTTGTTTTCTGCCATGTAATATTATTTATTATTTTAAATCCTTCTTCTTCAAGTGCCATTCCTATAGAATAAATGTTGTGCAAAGTTCCACTTATCCAAATAGTACCATTATCTTTTAAAATTCTATAACATTCTTTTATCCACTTTCTATTAAACTTATGTTTTTCTTTAATTGATAATGTTTTATCCCATTCTCCCTTATTAACACTTACCATTTTTCCACCACTACAAGTTATACCATCACTGGATAAAAAATATGGTGGATCTGCAAATATCATATCTATACTTTTATCTTCGATTTTTTTTATTGCTTTAAATATATCATTATAAATTAATTTGAAATTATCTGTTTCAAAATAGTATTTTCCTCTATACATTCTATTTCTCCATAGTAAGTATTATCTGATTTATAATTCGTTATAAGAAGTTCAGATATTTCTCCTCTTCCATTCGAATTAGCATTTATCATTCTTTTGGCATAAACTTCATTAATATTGAACCCTTTATAAATATTTTCAAAGAAACAATCTTTTTTATTTGTATTTTTTGGATTAGAATTACTAAGCATAACTTTTACTTTTTTATTACTTAATTCTTTATAAAATAATGCTAATTCTTTTTGATTTTCGTCATCGAAATCTTCTTTAGTATATGATGTAAATCCTGATGTAACATTCAAAGGTCTATATGGTGGATCAAAATATACAAAAGTATTTTTCTTTATATATTCTTGACTTGTCTTATAATCTCCATATTGAAACTTTACATTTTTTATAAGTCTAGATAATGCCTTTAAATTTTCTTCGTCGCATATAGTTGGATTCTTATAATTTCCCATAGGAACATTGAAATCTCCATTTTTATTTACTCTATATAATCCATTAAAACACGTCCTATTCAGAAAAATAAATTCTACAGCTTTTTGCAATGATTTTTCATCTTTAGCTAACTTATAAGAGTTGTACTGTTCTCTTATATTATAAAAATATTCTTTTCTTGCCTCTTTTTCTAACCTCAAATATTCTTTTTCTAATATTTTTAGATTATATATTAATTCATTAACATTATTTTTTATTATGTTATAAGAATTTATTAAATTTTTATTTATATCAAAAGCGTATGCTTCCTTTACTTTATAATTTTGTAATATATCTATTAAAACTGCTCCTCCACCTACAAAAGGTTCTATATAACATTCTATTTCTCCATTTTTTAATTCTAATGGATAATACTTATTTAACTGATTTAATAGACTTCCTTTGCCTCCTGCCCATTTTACAAATGGTTTTACTTTGTTTTGCATATTTTCACCTCTCAAAACTATGGTTATTTTATCATAGACATAGAATTTTTACAATTAAATCCAACATATTTCAGTAAAAAATTTGTGTCCATTTAAAAATTTTAATTTCAGAATATATTAATACCAAAAGTAAAATCATATAGACAATAATGTTTAAAATCACTTTTTATATTTTATATTTTTTCTTCTCATTATTTAAAGTACTATATTAAAGACTAGCTAATACTTTAGCTAGTCTCTATATATCTTGTTGTATTATTTTCTTACTTTTTTCTTTTTACTATTGTTAATACACCAATAGTTGCTATAGAAACTACAAATAGCATTATACTTGTTGTAATATTATCTCCTGTTTTTGGATTATTTGTTTCATTCTTTGTTTGTTCTACTTTTTCTTCAACATTTGTTGCTACAATTCCATATTGACTTAAATGTGATGTTTCAAATACTATATATCCATCTTCTACTGTTGCTGGTATTGTTTCTTTTATTTCATCATTTGAAATATATACTACTTCATATTTGTTAAATCCTTTTAAGTCTTCTGGTAGTGTAATTCTTATTTTCATTTTAGTATCACTAATTTTAACTACTTGACCATTTTCTAAAACATTTATATCTACTACATATTTAACATTTTTGCTTGTTAAATCTTTTTTAACTTCTACAGGTTTAATATCTAGTTTGTAGTCTTTACTAACTTCTTTTGCAAATTCAATTTTTGCTTTTGTTTCTCCTGTGCTTTCAATTTCTTTTACTGTTTCTTTAGCAGGTTGTTCTGGTTCTCCTGAAATTTTAGTCCAAGAAGCATATAAAGTAACATTTTTATATCTCTCATAACCGTTTTCTTCTTTTATTAAGGTATCTTTGTCAAATTCTTTATCTGTTTTTTCATCCTTATCCCAGAATCTCCAGTAAACATATTTATAAATTTCTCCACTACCATCTTTTTTTGTATTCCAACCATTAAAAGTATATCCTTCTCTCACAGGCATATATGGTAGAAGTGACATAGTTGTTCCTGAATTACCTCCTCCTATGTAGTCATAACTATTAGATTCTTTACCATCTATTTTACCACCATTAGCATTTAGTTTTAGTACGATTCCATCACCCTTAAAAGTATCTTGAGTATATGTAGCAGTTATTTCTATACAATCACGCTTAGCAAAATAACTAGGTTCAATAGAAGTTACAATTTTTCCATCTAACTCCCATCCCTTAAATGTGTATCCTTCTCTTTCAGGTATATATTTTGTTAAATCAACTGTTTTAAATTCAGTACTTTTACTTGTTAATTTTATAATACTTTGTCCATTAATTTTACCCGCAAAAGCATCAAGTGTTAAATAATATGTGCCAGTTCCTTGTAATACTTTATCAGAAAATTTTGCATACAAAGTCAATCCATTTGTATATGATTCGCCTTCTGCTAACTCACCGTTCCAGCTAAAATCAGTTATTGCTATGTTTTCGTTAGCTTTTTCACCTATAAAACTTCCCCAATGTGCAAATTCAGTTCTACCATTGAAAGGTACTATTCCTTTTATTAATTCAGATAATTTAACTGTTGTTTCTCCTTCTGCGACATTGAATTTTATAACCTTTTTGCTTTCGCCATCAATACTAGCATCTACTTCATTACTACAATCTAGTATTAATGTATATTTTCCATCATCACAAATTGTTGCAGCCTTTACTCTGTTAGAAAAAATAAACATACATATAACAGCTAAAATAATTGCTAAAAATATTAAACTTTTTTTAATTTTCATTTTACTTTTCCTCCTAATGTTTTCTTAGTTTTTTCTTTTTGTATTGTTAACTATTATTAATACAATTATTCCTAATAGAGCAATTGCAAACAATACAACATATACTATAACATTATCACCTGTTTTAGGATTTACATTTGTATTATCTTTTTGAATATTATTATTTTTTTCATTATTCTCTAATGCTACAGTTTTACTTGCTATCGCATAATTTGAAAAACTTGTTGTAGAAAATATTATTGTATTAGTTTTGCTATCATAAGTTGTTGGTATTATTTCATAAGTTCCATCGTGTTTTTCGTGAACAATTACAACTTCATTTCCATCTATTCCATTTTCTAATTTTAATGTAATTTTTGCAGGATTGTTTAATTCTTTTAATTCATTTTCCCAAACACTTTCTTGTGTACCTTTATATATAACTTGTGATAAACTAATATCTAAATATGAAGAAATATTATAGCCATTTGCATTTTTTTCAAAGTTTGATATTTGTTCTTTTGATAACTCAATATCATCAACTGATAATACAACTGATCCAGTATCTATTTCTTTTCCTCCAAGTTCTATTGTTCCATTTTTTACTTTATTAGATTCTGCATTTACTTTATCATCAACTTTTTCAAAAATTCCACTAATATGAACATTGGTATTTGGCATAATATACTCAAATGTAGATTGTTCTTTTCCTGCAACTAATTTTTCATCATTTATTGTAATTGAAGTTAATTGATAGCCATAATCTGGTTTTAGTTTTAATATTACTTTAGATCCTGGTATAATACTTGCCCAGCCATTGTTTTTGTCTAAATCTTGATTTACATTATCTAGTCCTACTGAATTACCATTTGGATCTTTAATATCTAATATTTCTATTGTTCCATTTTTTAGTAATTCATTATCTTTAATAGATGGATTATTTGTTTTATCAGAATCCCATATTATTGTTTTTGGTACATTTGAAACATCTTGACTTTTAGTTACTACTATAACATATTTTGTAGCAGGTGCAACTTCAAATTCTGCTCTATCTGTTGTTCCAGTTGGTAATGTCATATTAGTTCCATTTATTGTTACACTTCCTATATTTCCATCGCCAAAAGCAAGTTGTATTGCAATTTTATTTTTTGTATTTCCTGTTGCATAACCTTTTGCAGTACCTATTACATTTGCTGATTCTGTTCCTACTCTTGTTCCATTTAATGATATTTCCATACCAAAACCATTGTATGTTCCTTCTATTTCAATATCTTGTGTTGGAATAGCAATTAGGTTTAACTTACAATTAAAGAAATATCTTGAATAGTAATCATCTCTTATTTCGTTAATAACGACACTTCCTGAACCTGTATAAGCATTAGCAATATCATCAGGGTCTCCAACCAATATTTTCCCATCTTCATAAGTAGTTCCTGTATATGTTAATTTAGAGCCAGTATATTTAGTGTACATAAAATTTAAATTATAGGATTTATTACTATCAGTATTTATTAATGTCATTACTGCTTTGTTTTCAGATTGATTTCCTATTATTTTTATTACTGCTTCAGAACTATTCTCTGTTTTAGATAGACTTGCTTTATTTCCATCAACAACTACTTTATAATATACTGTTCCCTCCAAATCAGCCATATGGCTTAATGCTTTAGATAGATTATCTTCTTTTGTAAAATCTATAATATAATCTTTATCTTTTTCTAAATTAATATCATCTGTTACTTGATAATCAGTATAGTTATCTCTAACAGTTGTATTTACTGTTACACCAGAACCACCAGTAACATCAGTAACTCCTGCATAAATGTAGCTATTAGATAAAAGGATTGCAATTATTGTTAAGAAGATAAATATTCTTTTTGTCTTTACCATTGTTTTTCCTCCTTTCCCATAATATTTCACTATTATTTTATCATATAGCACCATATATTTATTTATAATTGCCAAATTTTCAATGACAATTTGGCAATTGTTTTTTTCTATTCTTTTATGATATATTATAATAGATTTTGAATTATTGATAATGAAAGTACCAAAACATTGTTATAATTGTTTTCTATAAACATTTCTAGTTCCACGTTTCAATTCAATTGTTCCTATGTTTTTAAATTCATTTTTTTCTAAATTTTTAATTGAATAAAAATTATCTGGATGAACAGTTGAAATACCATATCTGTAACCTTTTTCTTTTGCATATTTTTCTAGATATTTTATAATTTTATCTTGTAATCCATTTCCTATATAGTTTATATCTACTAATTCTGGACCAAAATCTATTACTTCTTTATAATTCAAATCCTGTGAAAAAAATTTGATTAAATCTTTTTCTTTTGATGGTATTAACATTCCTGCAGCAATTATTTTTTTATTGTATATCCATATGAAAATGGTTGAACCATTGTTAAGTAAATGGATATAATCATCTCTTGAAAAATCTCCTAGCCATTCTGGATATTTCATACATTTTTTTACATTTTCGTATAATTCTAAATATTGATTTAGCATATTTAAATTTAATTTTTCTACTTTTAGTTTATTTATCTCTATTTTCATAGTTGTTCTCCTATAATATTAAATTTTATTATTAACTATTCCAGTAAGTACAATGCAAACTTTCACCTTTACCAACTCTTTATAACATTGTTTTAATTTTCTTTACAAAATTGGTTCATTTACTCAAAAAATATTTCATTCCAAATTCTGCTATTTAAATATACCTTATATCTTAATTCTAATTTCTCTGCAAAAAATTTTATTGCTCTGCCAATCTTTTTCATAAAATAATAATTTTCCAATTCTTCTCTATTAATTTTGTCATTTGCAATAAATTTAATTACTAATTCATTATCTGATATATCAATTTTTATATCTTCAATATTACCAAATTGCCTATTTCCTTCAATTGTTACTCCTAATTTTGTTATTCTTGTAGACTTAACATCTAACTTGTCTGATAAAATTAAGGCTAATCTAATAATATTATTGGTATCAAATCCTTCACTATGATTTTTTATTGCATCTAATATTAATTCTTCATCTCTTAATACAATATTGTTTTTAATAAAATAATTTTTAGCATATTCCCAACTTCTATATGCATGATTCTCCTTTCCTTGAATAGCACCTACATCATGTAAAATAGCTGCAATTTTGGTTTCTTCAATTATATATTGTTCATAATTTAAATCTTTTAAAATTTTTTCTGCTAAATTTTTAACATTACATGCATGTGTAAAATCATGGTGTGCATAACCTTTAAATTCTTTTTCCTCAAGGTAATTTATTTGATTATATATATTTCTAATTTCTTTATCATTGTATATGTTTAAATATATTTCTTCAATAGTTTTATCTTTTAGCATGCATATTACCTCCATATTTTTACTTATTATTTTATTATATACTTCCATCCAGGTTGCCATGATTTTGTTTTTCTCCAATCATTTTTATTAGCTTCTTCCCATGATATATTTTTGGTTAGAACTTCAAAAGCTAATTGAGGTGCTCTATGAGCTACTATTCCTATCTTTTTACCTTGGTAATTTTCTTTTAAAAATTCCATGAATTCTTTAACTCTTTTTTCAACATCCTTAAGTGACTCTCCGTTTGGAAAAGGTTTATCTATATGTTCCTCATAAACAACTAATGATTTATCTTTACCATCTAATTCACCATAATTGCATTCTCTTAATCTTGAGTCTTGAATATGCTCTACATTAGGAAATGCAAGATTTGCCGAATCTATAGCTCGTATTAAATCTGATGTAAATATAACATCAAAAACTGTATTCTTTTTTATTTTTCCTAGTTCTATCGCCCTTTCTCTTCCTAAATCAGTTAATTCTACTTGTTTCCATCCACTGCATTTTCCTTCCACATTATCTGATGTTGTTCCATGAACAAAATATATAACTTCTAATTTCATTTTTACCACCTTTATAACATTGTTTTAATTACCAAACTTAATCTTTAAAACTATACCCAGTATAATGTTTGTCCAAAATCTGTTTTAATTTCTTGCTTTTCTTTTAATTTTTCTTCTGTTGTATTACTCCACATCATCATATTATTAATAATTATTTTCATGTCAACAACTGGAGATAGGAATATTATTTATTTTTATTTTTCCTATTTTCATTGTATCCTTCTTTCCTAATGCTATTAGATGATAGCTGTCTTGTTACATAACCTTTGGCATTGGTATATCAAATGTTACATTTTTATATACTTCAATATTCTGTTCTACACATAATTGATTATATTTATCATCCAAAGATAACCTAAAAACTTGGTTAATATCTAATCCTAATTTATTTACCCAAAATAATATTGTATCTTCTGCTTTCTTTTGTATGTTTTTATTCTCAATTTCTAAAGCTACTCAGAAAGGATATTTATCTACTACAATTTCAACATCATCATTAGAAAAAATATTTCTATATCTTTCATATGATTCTATCTTTTTCATTTGAATTACTTTTTCCAATAAGAAAATCAAATTTTGTAATTCATCATATTTAAAGTCTAATTCGACTTCTTCCTCTTTATTAATTATTCCTTGGAATGTTTGTGGTAAGCGTCTCTTCCAACTTATTTTTGCCTTAGTTTGTTTTGTATTTGTTTCTTTAGAAATTCTTACTCTAAATCTTCCATCTATCTCTTTTTTATAAAAAGATTTTTCTTTCATTGGATGATCATATTGTATGGTTAATTCATGAAAACATCCTTCATAATTTAAATCTTTACATGTTTTTAGCATGTTGCTTAATTCTTCGTATTTATCACTGGGATAATAAAATCTTACTTCACTTTCCATAAAATTCTCCTGCTCACTGCCCTTATTTTAATTCTTTTACAATTGGTAATATTCTCATTTATGCTAATAATATAATCTTAAATATTATGTACAGTAGATGTTCAAATAAAAAATATAAGGAATTAAAAAAATTGAATGATTCTTCTATCTTAGATAAAAATTCTAGCAAAATCCAATAAATCTTCTAAATGATTTTCTATAACATCTTTTATAATTTTTTCATCAATTTCTTTATAATCGTGTACCGCTATGTTTCTAAATCCTACCATTCCTTGCATATTTAAAGACATTTGCTTATCAATAATATCGTTCTCTTCTAATATTATAAATGCTTCTCTTTTATTTTGTGGAAGTCCTAATTTTCTTGTTGAAACAACATACATAGCTATATCTAATACTGCTTCACATGCTCTTTGTAAATTTAAAATTATCATATCCATTTTTCTATAATCACATAGATTTTCAGAATTATTTTCATATTCTTCATTTATTCTATTTATACACTTTTCAATCGATTCAAATTTATTTATAACAACAGCTTTATTTTCCATAAATTGTGCCTCCATTCTTAATTCTATTAATTATATCTTGCCTACTTTCATTTAATTCAATATATTCTCTTATCATATCTATCTTGTATAAGTCATATTTATATTCATCATTACAATATAAAACAACTCCGTTCATCAAAATTTCATATCTTATACTATCATAAATATCTTCACATTTTAAATTAATTAGGTCAATATCTTTTTTTATTAATTGTTGTATTTCTTGTTTTTTTTCAAATATTGCTTTTTTATCAATATTTTCTGCTATAAAGGCAATATCAATATCACTTTCCGAATTTTGAGAATTTCTGCTATAACTTCCAAATAATATTATTGCTAATGGATTAAATTCTTTTATTAAAATTTCTTTTATTGTGTTCAATTCTTCTGTAATATCTTGCATTTTCCCCCTCCTGTATATTTTTATTATTGTTTTTTATTTGATATATTAATTTTATTCAATAGTGAAATTAAATAACAAAAATTTGTTTAATTCATTTTACTATAAATTTTTTAGAATATCAATGATATGTATGCTTTAATTATACAAAAAGCACAAAAATTTTGCAATAAAATTTCTGTGCTTTTTCATTTATAAAACATTAGTTATATCTTTATCAATTTCCACTACAATAAATCCATAAGATATTACTTGAATTCCATAACCTTCTGATTGACTAATTTCATATTACTTATAACACTACTTTTTCGTGATAAATAACTTCTTTTCCATTATTATTTGCATATTCAATTTCTTTTCTCGTGCTTTCTCCTATATATCCATTTATATTTACAACATAAATAGCGTCACTTATATCAATTTTCTTTCTATGAATTTTGTCTAAAATACTTGCATCTATACCTTCATATTTTTGTCCGTCTACATTGTAAACACATTGTATAACTGCATATCCTTCTTTTAGTTCTAGTTCTTCGGCTATTTTCATCATTTCCTTTGAATATCTCATACTACCGCATATTGTTATTACTTTTATATCCATATTCATTATTCTCCTAACTAAAATTATTTATTTTACAATAAAATTGTAACAATTTTCAAAAATTATGTCAAGTATGTATAAAAACTAAAACATCACAAATTCCTTGTTTTTAAAAAATGTCCCCACTTTCTCAAAATCCACTTCATACTTCTTGCAACTCTTTGTTTCCTCTATTTCCACAATACCGTTTTCAAACCTATTCCCTAATACAATAACATATGGTGTTCCCATTATATATGCATCTTTAATTTTAGAACCTATTGATTCATCATCTCTATCATCTATAATGCAAGGTACATTCATCTCATTCAACTGTTTATATAAATCTTCAGCAATATTCTTTTTATCTTCCTTATAAATAATTTGAACTTTATATGGTGCTATATTTGCTGGTATAGAAAATCCTTTTATTTTTTCATTTTCCTTTATTACATTATTTTCTAATATTGTTGCAACAATTCTGCCAACACCTATTCCATAACATCCCATATAATATGGTTTTTCTTTACCTTGTTCATCTTTAAAAAATAATCCCATACTTTCTGAATATTTTGTACCTAATTGAAAATTATTTCCTAATTCTACACTACTATATTGTTTCATTTTACTAATATCTTTAATATTCAATTGTGCCAAATATTCATCTTTATTTTCAAAATCTAAAACTTCTTTATTAATTCCTACATCTAAGTCTTCATCATATAAAATTGTATCTTCGCCTAAAGCTGTTACTGCCTGAAACTCCTCAGATACATTTCCACCCATTGTTCCTCCATCACTTACAGTTGGAATTATTTTTATTCCTAATCTTTCGAATATTTTTAAATATACTTCATGCATTTTATTATATGTTTTATTCATATCTTCCTTACTTTTGTCAAATGAATATGCATCCATCATTGTAAAAGTTCTAGGTCTAAATAAATACCCTCTTGCACGAATTTCCTTTCTGAATTTTTCACTTATTTGATAATATGTAGCTGGTAAATTTTTATATGATAATAATCTATTACTTCCATATATAGTTGCACATTCCTCTGCTGTTGGTGCTAACCCATATTCACCTAAATTATTTTCAATTGTGTACATTATATCATTTTCCTTAGTATATACACTCCATCTATTAGATTGCTCCCATATTTTTTTAGGTTGCAATTTTGGGAATTCAACTTGCATACAATCAGCTTTATCAAGCTCTTCTATAATTATATTTTCAATATTTTTTTGAAGCTTTAACCATATTGTTCCATATGCATATATACCACTTTCAAATTGATACAATTCCCCCATTTTCATTAATATATCTTGTGCTGAATAATTAGTATCTACATCTGATAAGTTTATTTTCTTTATATTTAATTTACTTAATTTCATAATTTTAATCTCCCTTCATATAATTTAATTTTATACTTTAGCTGGGGGATTTTGTTAATATTATTATCATTTCTTAACCACCTTATAAACTTTATAATACTATTACTTATTAACCTTTTCATAAATCTTAAAATAATATGGTTTAACATCTGGAACCAAACTATTAAAATATATTATATCACCATTTTTATCTTGTATTTTTAAATTTGGAAATGTTAATATCATTTTTCTATCACTCCAGTATTTATATATAAAATTTGATAATTTTTCATTTCCATATATATCATTATAAATTTTTGTAACAATTTCTTTTTTATCTACATCTAAATTATATTCTTCTATTTTTCTTATTTGAAAACATCTAAGTGCCATACCTGTAATAATACAATCCGCAAACATTAATATAATTGTTATTATAATTGTTACTTTTAATGCTGGTTGTGATAATTTATTTTTAATTTTATCTATTAGCTTATCCACTTTAGGATTAAATGAACCCATTAAGTACATTGCTAAGACTCCCCAAAATACAGAAAATGCTATACATATTCTTCCGTTTATATTAAATGGTAAATCTGAATAATCCCACCATTTTACATGAAGCATCATTTCTCCAAAAAAACTAACTGCATATTCAACAATTGAGCCAATTATAGCTCCTCCTATAAAAAGATAATTATGGCTTTTTTTAAATCTTTGAAGACATATTATCATTACACATGCTCCAAGTCCATATATTGAGCAAAATGGTCCATATAAAAAACTTTGCCTGCTTTCTATAACACCTTTTGTTAACATTCCATATAATGTTTCTATTATATAACCAACTATACTATATATAATAAAATACGCTAAAATTCTCCATAAACTTATTCCACAAATTGTTATTTTTTTGTTTTCTTTTGTTTCCATCTAATTCTCCTTTTCTTGCTATATGTTTTTTTTCATTATACCAATACCTGTAATAAAATTGCAAATCCAAATGCTAATATTCCGCAAATTGGAAATGTATATATCCATGCTTTACAAATTTCTATAACCTTTTTTGAATTAAGTTTGCTACCATTTGCTTTTCCAACTCCTATTATTGAAATTGTTTTTGCATGAGATGTACTTACTGGTAATCCTGTTAAACTTGCAATAAACAATGTAATAACAGTTGTAATATCACTAAAAAGCCCCTCTTGAATATTTAAGCTAACCATATCAGTTCCAATGTTTTCTACAATTTTTTTTCCTCCTAATGAAACACCTATAGCCATAACTATTGCTGTAAAAACTATAACTCCTATATAATCTGTAGGTAATACAATATCAGGTATTTGCACATTTTTCAATAAGCATATAAAAATAACTAATATTCCAATAAATTTTTGACCATCTTGAGCTCCATGCATAAATGACATACCACAAGTGCTTATAATTTGGGCTTTTTTTATTTTATTTTCACTAATTTTATTAATAAAGTTTTTTAACATTTTTGTTATTAAAATACTAATTATAAAAGTACCTAAAATTGACCAAATTAGCCCTATTCCTATATTCCACCACTCTTTAAAATTGACTCCTTCTATTCCATAAATTGCAATTGCAGCACCGAGTCAAACCTGCTGTTAAACCGGTGTGTTTCACTTGTTGGAATTCCAAATGCTAATGCAACTAATGCAAAAATTATTACTGAAGCCATTGAAGCAATTAAAACAATATATCCATTTTTTCCATCATTTAAATTAACCATTGAACTAATACAATTTGCAACTGAAAAATTTACAAAGCACATTACTATAATTCCTATTAAATTAAATATAGCACTTAACCTTGCAGCCTTTTTAAATTCCATTACTTTGGTTCCTACTAAAGTCGCTATAGCATTTGGTGCATCTGTTAGTGCATTAGTAAAAATCAAAATAGTAATAACTATTAATACTATGATTTTCATTTTTACTTTCCTTCCTATTTACTTATTATTTTTATAATTTAATTTATTTATTTTTTAAATATTCTATTACCCCCAATCCTGCTTTTGTACCTTCATATACTGCTTTAGAAATTTGTAATAATCCTCCTGTACAATCACCACATGCAAATATTCCTTTTATATTTGTTTGCATATTTTCGTCAACTATAATTTTATTTTCTTTTATTATTATTCCCAATTTTTTTGCAATTTCCACTATTCCTGCATAACCTTCTGCAACAAATATTCCATCTATAGGCATTGTAGAATCATCTACAAATCTAACCTCCCTAACTTTATTTTCACCTATTATTTCTTTTATCTCTTTAGTTATAATATGAACATTATCATTATTTGTACGTATATTTGGTGGATTTCCACCATTTGTAAGAATGGTAATTTTATTTGCAACATTAACTAAATCATTAGTTTCTGAAACTGCATAATTTCCACTTCCTATTACAGCAACTTCTCTATTTTTGTAAAAAAAACCATCACATATAGCACAATAACTAACTCCTTTTCCCTCAAAATTTTTAATTCCTTTTATTGTTGGAGTGTTCTTCTTTATTCCCATGGCTATTATTACAGATTTTGATTTATAAATATTCTCATTTGTAGTTATCTTAAATATATTTTCATCACAAATCTCTATTTTAATTACTTCATCTTTTATTACATTTATTCCAAGATTTTTTGCCTGTTTTATTCCATTGTTGTATAATTCTTTTCCACTAATTCCATTTTCAAATCCATAATAATTTTCAATCTTTTCAGTTTTTAATAAACTAGATTGTTCATTACATAAAACAAGTGTATTTTTATTTGCTCTTTTTGCATACAAGCTTGCTGATATTCCGTGCAGGTCCTGCACCTAATATAATTACATCATATATATTTTCTTTCATTATTCTCGCCTCTATTATTTTAATATTCCCTATTATAATATTCACTATAAATTTAATTATACCTTTTTTTATTTGTATTTATAATTACATGCAACTGCAAATAAACCAGCTATAAAAGTACAGCTGGTTTATTTATTTTATTTTTGATATGTTTCAATTTCACTTTTAATTTTTTCAATAAACTCATCAACTGGTATAGCTCCTACATCTCCATCTTTTCTAGAACGTACACCAACAGTACCAGATTGAACTTCCTTATCACCTATAACTAACATATATGGAACTTTTTCTAATTGAGCTTCACGAATTTTGTATCCTATTTTTTCATTTCTATCATCAAAATCAACTCTAATTAAATTCTTCATTAGTTTGTTTACAACTTCTTGTGCATACTCATGTTGTGCATCTGTAATTGTCATAACTTTAACTTGAACAGGAGAAAGCCATGTTGGTAAATTTCCTTTTGTTTCCTCAATTAAGAATGACATAAATCTGTCTGATGAACCTAAAATTGCTCTATGAATTACAACAGGTCTATGTTCCTTTCCATCCTCTCCAATATATGTTAAATCAAATCTTTCTGGTAAAGCAAAATCTAATTGACATGTTGGAATTGTAACATCATGATTTAAAGCTGTTTTTATTTGAATATCTATTTTTGGACCATAAAATGCAGCTTCACCCTCTGCTTCATAAAACTCTATATTTAATTCCTTCAATATAGCTCTTAACTGGCTTTCAGCTGTTTCCCACATTTCATCATTATCAATGTATTTTTCTTTATTTGATTTATCACGTAAAGATAATCTATATTTAAATGATTCTTCTGAAAAACCAAAATCATCTTGATATACTTCTTTAATTAATTTTAAAACTTTTCCAACCTCTTCTTTAATTTGATCTGGTCTTACAAATAAATGAGCATCATTTTGGCACATTTGACGAACTCTTTCCAATCCACACACAGCACCACTATTTTCATATCTGAAATCATGTGCAAGTTCACCAATTTTTATTGGTAAATCCCTATATGAACGTAATTCACTTTTATAAATTAACATATGATGTGGACAATTCATTGGTCTTAAAACCATTTCTTCCTCATCCATTTTCATAACAGGAAACATATCATCTTTATAATGGTCCCAATGTCCACTTGTTTTATATAATTCAACATTTGCAAGTGATGGTGTATATACATGTGAATACCCTAAAGCTAATTCTTTATCTTGTATATATCTTTCAAGTGTTCTTCTTATTGTAGCACCATTAGGCAAATACATTGGAAGACCTGCACCAACTAATTTATGTGTCATAAACAATTTTAATTCTTTACCAATTTTTCTATGATCACGTTGTTTTGCTTCTTCTAAAAGTTGTAAATGTTCCTCTAATTGACTAGCCTTTGGAAATGAAATAGCATAAATTCTTTGAAGCATTTTATTTTTTTCGCTACCTCTCCAATATGCCCCAGATGAACTTAAAATTTTAACAGATTTTACTTTTCCTGTGCTCATTAAATGAGGTCCAGCACATAAATCTGTAAAATCACCTTGTTTATAAAAACTAATTTCTTCTCCTTCTGGTAAATCGTTTATTAACTCTACTTTATAAGGTTCATCTTTCATTAAATCTAAGGCTTCTTTACGAGGAAGTGAAAATTTTTCAATTGCTATATCTTCTTTAATTATTTTTTTCATTTCATCTTCTATTTTTGCCTTATCCTCATCTGTAAAAGGATTTTCTGTATCAAAATCATAATAAAAGCCCTCATCTATTGAAGGTCCAATTGCAAGTTTAACCTCTGGAAATAATCTTTTTATAGCTTGTGCCATAATATGTGATGTTGTATGCCAATAAGCTTTCTTACCATCTAAATCATTATCAAAAGTCAAAATTTCCAATTTACAATCTTCATTAATTACTGTTCTTAAATCTTTTACTTCACCATTTACTCTTCCAGCTGTTGCAACTCTAGCCAAACCTTCACTTATACTTTTTGCAATATCTAAAATACTGCTACCTTGCTCTACTTCTTTTATAGAGCCATCTTTTAATTCAATTTTAACCATTTTTATACCCTCCTTTTTTCAGTGTATTTTATTATAATACACTTTTTTATGGTCACTTTATTGCTATTTTTCACACAATAGCACCTACAAAAAAGCACTCCTATGAACACAAAAATGCTTTTTGTACTCATAGGAGTGCTATAAATTTATTTATTATAACACGGTTCCATCCTAATTTTTACTTAATTTACAACCTTTAACGCAAGTTTTCACGTCTGGCTTTTACAATTTCACCAGCAACAATGAGGTAGTTTTTCAAATATGCCCTTCAAGATTAGCTTTCAGCCTTTGACTAATCCTCTCTTTTGATGGCTTTTATTTTACTTTGTCTCATTTTTGTTTTTAATATATTTATATATTACAATTTTTTTGTGTATTTGTCAACCATTTTTTCTTTCTTCCAACTATCAGATATGATATAAAAAACGGCAAAGTCATTTGAATTAGACACATAAATAAGGTAAAATACCTACCAAAAAATTTATATAAACCTGAAATAGGTGTTCCTGGAAAATCCTGTGATATAAACATTAAATTACAACCATATTTAGAATTTACTATAAAAGCACCAACACAAATAATAAAAATTAAACTAGCATAATATTTTATATCTGACATTTTCAATTCAATATATTTTGATTTATTTACTATTATACTTAAATATATCATTATTCCATGGAATAAAAAACTATGTAAAGTTATAAAATGAAACATTGGATATTCTGGCAATGATGTAGTTGGAAAAATTATAAAGACTAATCCACCAATAAATGCACCTGTTGCTAAAAATACATCTCCCATCTTTTTTATAAATCCTTTTCCTATTGAACTAAAAATTCCAGCATACAATAATAAACTACAATAATATAATGGTACTACTTTGTTTAAGTTTTTGCCATCTCCAACTACAAAATCGAACCCAATTTTAAATATTTCTAAAATCCATAATACACAAGTCAGTTTCTTTATAATTTTTTTCACATTACTTTTATCTTTTATGTTTGTATGTTTAGATGCAATTGTTACTCCCGTAATTGTTGCTATAAATAATATTAAATGTTTAAAATTAAACATACCACATGGCATATATGTTCCTGGTCTTGCAAAAAACATTTTTACTTCACTTCCTACATTTTTATTTTGATTTAAAGTACTAATTTTAAAGCACAAATTATTATAAAAATATATTACTTTATATTTTATTTATTTTCTAGCAAATTTATTAATTTTTTTAAAGCTATTGCTCTATGTGATTTATTATTTTTTTCTTCACTAGACATTTGAGCTGATGTAATTTCTTCACCATTTGGAATAAAAATTGAATCATATCCAAAACCATTTTCACCTAATTCTTTTAAAGCTATTTTTCCTTTCCAAATTCCTTCAAAAAAATGTTTATTTCCATCTGAATCAATATAACAAATACAGCAAACAAACTCTGCTTTCCTTAATTTATCTTCTACATTTTCTAATTTTTTTAATACACATCTTCTTCTATCTTCATCAGTTTCAAGTCCCATATATCTTGCTGAATATATACCAGGTTCACCGTTTAAATAATCTACTTTTATACCACTATCATCAGATATTACAGCACAATGTTTAATATTGTATATAGCCTCTGCTTTTAATTCCGCATTTTCTTTAAAAGTTGTACCTGTTTCATTAACCTCAATATTAACCCCTGCTTCATTTTGTGATAATACATTATACCCCATAGGTTCCAAAATTTTTTTAAATTCTTTTATTTTTCCTTTATTATTACTTGCAATTATTATATTCATTTTTATTACTCCTTTTCCTTTTGTTTTATAAATTTCACTTTTACAATATTATATTATCATAAAAAATATCTTTTATCAATTAATTTTTATTGCAAGAATTAGTATATGGGCACATATTACATTCCGAATTTTTATTTTTTATATTAGATAAAATTATAATACACATCAAACACAAAATAACAAATAAAATAAATATATTAGTCAAGTTAAGTACACCTTCTTCAATTCTAATACCTATTTGATATACAAAACTTGATAAACACCATGCCAAAATTGTTTGAAAAACAACAGCTTTAAGTACATTTTTTATTCCTCCTAGCTCTCTTTTCATAGCACCAATAGCACCAAAACAAGGTGCACTAAACAAATTGAATACCATAAATGCATATGCAGAAGATTTAGTAAAAAAGTAAAAAGCTCCCTCATTTGCAAAAATTTCACTTTGTTCATTACTTGTTTGAATAATTCCAGATATTACAGCCATTGAAGATACAACTTGTTCTTTTGCAATTAACCCTTGTATAGCAGATACAGCCACTTCCCAACTATTTTTTCCAATAATTGGATAAAATACCCATGATATAGTTTTTCCAATTGATGCTAATATACTATTTTCTATATTTACTCCATATGTTAAGTTACATGAAAATGATAATAAACACCAAATTATTATAGAACATATGAAAATAACGCTTCCTGCTCTTTTTATAAAAGAAATTACTTTATCAAAAACATCTTTTGCAATATATTTAATACTTGGAATTTTGTAATCTGGCAATTCTAAAATATATGTACTATCAAAAGTTTTAAACACAAATTTTTTCATTATAATACTACTAAAAATAATTACTACTATTGCTAAAAAATATAATGATGCAGAAACAGCTCCTGAATTTTCTTTAAAAAAATACCCTGAAAACAATGCTATTATTGGTAATTTTGCACTACACGGAATAAATGGCGTAAGTATAGCAGTCATTTTTCTTTCTGCATCATTTTCAATAATCCTTGTTCCCATAATTCCTGGAACACTGCATCCAGAGCCAATTACAAATGGAATTAAGCTTTTCCCACTTAACCCTACTTTCCTAAAAACTCTATCTAATAAAAGTGCAATTCTTGACATATATCCTGTTGTTTCTAAAAATGAAATACATAAAAATAAAATTATAAGTTGTGGAACAAATCCCAAAACTGTACCAATTCCAGCTATAATTCCATCTATTATCAAACTAATTAGCCATTTAGAGGCATTCCAATCTAGTAATACCTCTGAAAAAATCGTACTAAATTGTTCTACTTTTTCTGAGGCATAATCAACAGTAAACTTTCCTATTACTCCAACTGATAAATAATATACAAAAAACATAATAACTATAAAAATTGGAAAAGCAATCCATTTATTCAAAAAAATTTTATCTAGTTTATCTGTTGTAGTTTCCTTTTTTATTTTTTGAGTAATACATTCCTTTTTTACATTTTCAATATATAAATACCTCTGTGTTGCAATAACTTCTTCAACATCAATATCATACTTTTCACTTGATTTATTTATATTATCTAAAATTATTTGTGTGTTATATTTTTTAAATCTGTTATCATATTCAATCATTTTAACACTTATAAATCTTTTATTTTTTAAATTACTTGGCAAATTTAGCTGAATATTTTTTATAGTATTTTCAATATTTGTATCATATATATTTTTTCTATAATATTTTTGTCCTATTACAAGAGTTTCATTAATTGATTTTATAAGTTCACTAATACCTTGTTCTTTTAATGCAGATATTTTAACTACTTTTGTTCCTAATTTTTCACTTAATTTTTGTACATCTATTTTTAATCCTTTTTTCAACAACATGTCCGACATATTTAAAGCTATTATTATATTACAATCTAATTCCAATAATTGAGTAGTTAAATACAAACTTCTTTCCAAAGCAGTAGCATCAATTATATTTATAATAACATCTGGATTTTCTTCAAAAATAAATCTTCTTGCAACTTCTTCTTCAGTTGTATATGGACTTAATGAATAAATTCCTGGTAAATCTATTATTTCATAGTTTGTCCCCTTTATTTTTCCAACTTTTTTTTCAATTGTAACTCCTGGCCAATTTCCTATTTTTGCATTCATTCCAGTTAAACAATTAAATAAAGTAGTTTTTCCACTATTTTGATTTCCAACTAATCCAATTTTCAATTTTTAACCACCTCAACTTCTATTTGTTTTAAATCTGCCTTTCTTAGGCATAACTCATAATCTCTTAATTCAATATCTATAGGATCTCCCATTGGTGCTATTTTTTTTATTTTTACTTTTACTCCTCTTGTAATTCCCATATCTAATAAATGTCTTTTTATTTGCTTATTTGATATGTTTATTTTAGTTACTTTTGCTATTTCTCCAACTTTTAAATCTGCTAAGCTATACTTTTTCATTTGAAATTTCCTCACTTTCTTATTTCATTATATGCATGTATTTATTGATTAATGTTTTTTGTTTTATACTTTTTTAACCTACTCAGCAATAAAAAGTGCTAAACTGTGGTTACATCACAATATTGTAAGACTTTAAAAAAGCACTTTAATATTTTTTAAAAATAATGTATAATAAAATCGAATTAATAAAAAAACGGAGGTTTTTTAAATGTATAACACTTTTAATAATAATTCTAATGAAAAACACATTCATATTTTGCGAACATTATTAATATTTATTTGTATATGTTTTTTTGTATATGCCTGTATATTAACTTCATATTACATTCATAATCAATCAACACAAAAAATAAATATAACATATGCTCCAAATAAAGCACTAAATTTAGTTTCACAAACATTGGAAACTAAACGTCAAGAAATTTTAAATATTAAAGCAGGAAAATTGCTTAATGATGAACAATACGAAAAAATTAGACACATATATTCAAATCAGTCTGAAAAAACAGTATTTTTAACATTTGATGATGGTCCTTCAAAAACAGTTACACCTCTTATTTTAGACTTATTACGTGAAAAACACATTAAAGCAACATTTTTTGTTTTAGGAACAAATGTTGAAAAAAATCCAGATATTTTAAAAAGAGAATTTTCAGAGGGTCACTTTATTGCAAATCATGGTTATTCACATAAATATTCTGAAATTTATCAAAGCCCAGAGACAATACTTAATGATTATAATTTATGTGAACAGGCAATTCGCAAAGTTTTAAATAATTCATCATTTTCATGTAAAGTTTACCGTTTTCCAGGAGGTTCTAGTGGTGGAAAATATGCTGAAATTAAAACACAAAGTAAAGAAATTTTAAAACAAAATCATATAGCATATTTAGACTGGAATGCCTTAACTTATGACGCCGAAGGAACTCCTACTAAAGAATCAATTTTAAGTAACCTAAAATCAACTGTTGGAAATAAAGATGTAGTTGTTTTACTAATGCATGATTCTTCTAGTAAAATTTTAACTTATGAAACATTACCTGAAGTAATTAACTTTTTTAAAGATAATGGTTACACATTTAAATGTTTAAATGATATTTTATAATAAAAACCACAAGAATCTATTTTGTATTCTTGTGGTTTTTATTTTACACTATTAAATTTTCTTATTTTATATTTTGTAATCTTAGTTTTATCTTTCTAATGTAAATTTGCATAATTTATTAACTGGACATTCATCACATTTAGGCTTTCTTGCAATACATATATTTCTTCCATGCCAAACTAATAAATGATTAACATCATAAAAATACTTTTTTGGAAACAAATTTATTAAATCTTGTTCAATTTTTTCAGGAGTAGAATTATTAGATAATCCCAATCTGTTTGAAATACGCTTGGCATGTGTATCAACAGCAATTCCCTGTGGCGAATTAAAAGCTTCTAACATAATAACATTTGCACTTTTTCTTCCAACACCAGGTAATTTCACAAGTTCCTCCATTGTATTTGGAACAATTCCATCATATTTATTTACAATAATCTCTGCTGTAGCTTTAATGTTTTTAGCCTTGTTTTTATAAAATCCACATGGATGAATTATTTTTTCTAATTCTTCTAATTCAATTTTGCTCATAGCTTCAGGTGTTCCATATTTTTCAAATAATACTGGTGTAGTTTTATTAACACGCTCATCTGTGCATTGTGCCGAAAGCATTACTGCCACAGTCATTTGAAAAGGTGTTTCAAAATTTAAGCTACATGTTGCTTCTGGATAGTATTCTTTTAAATTTTCTATTATTTTTATTGCATCTACTTTTTCCATATTTTTATTATTTCCTTTCAACCAATGTGGACGAATCTTTTGGGTTGTTGTCCATTTTCATTGAATACCTTAATTTTATCTTTTTTTTACTTTATTGTCAAATTCCTAAATTTTGAAATTTTTCCAAAACTCTTGACTTTTCCCTATTTTTGTTATAAAATAGAAAAGCAATTAAATTGTAATATGACTTGAAGGCAAACTTCTCCCCGGTAGTTTTACTTTGAGTTTCATATATAAATAAATTATTTTATGAAATGGAGGGTAATTTTTACCATGAACAATACTACATATGTTTTAAAAGGAAATGAAATCGAAAGAAAATGGTATATAATTGATGCCGCTAACAAACCATTAGGTAGAGTAGCAACAGAAGCTGCTAAATTATTAAGAGGAAAACACAAACCAACTTATACACCAAACATGGATGCAGGTGATCATGTTATAATACTAAATGCAAGTGAAGCTATATTCACAGGAAAGAAATTAGACCAAAAAGTTTATAGACATCATTCAGGATATATCGGTGGTATGAAAGAAACTACTGCAAGAGTAATGATGGAAAAAAATCCAGAAAAAGCTATGATGTTAGCAATCAAAGGAATGCTTCCTAAAAATTCATTAGGAAGACAAATGATTAAAAAAGTAAGAATTTATGCTGGTAGTGAACATGAAAATGCAGCACAAAAACCAGAAATTTGGAATTTCTAATTTATTTATTAAGGGAGGAAAGAAAAAATGCCTAAAGCAAAATCAGAAAAAATAGTTTTCTATGGTACAGGAAGAAGAAAAAAATCAATTGCAAGAGTTAGATTAGTTGAAGGAACAGGTGTTATAACAATTAATGGTAGAAGTATAGATGAATACTTCGGTGCTGAAACTTTAAAAGTTATAGTTAGACAACCATTAACAGCTACAAACACAGCTACAAAATATGATGTTATTTGTAAAGTAATTGGTGGAGGTTTCACAGGTCAAGCTGGAGCTATCCGTCATGGTATATCAAGAGCTTTATTACAAGCTAATGGAGAATTTAGACCAACTTTAAAATCTGCTGGATTCTTAACAAGAGATCCACGTATGAAAGAAAGAAAGAAATATGGTCTTAAAAAAGCAAGACGTGCTCCACAATTCTCAAAGAGATAGTAAAATTTCTCAAACAGAGAAAATTACAAACCATACAGAAACCCGGTAATTTGTTTAAATTACCGGGTTTTTTATACTTATTATAATGTTCTTTTTTCTATAAACTCCAAGAATCACCGCCATACAAATCATATTAACTATCAAACTTCCTCCACTATATGATACAAAAGGAATATTAAAATCAGCTTTAATTCCAAAATTTACATTCATAAGAATATTACATACACTTTGCAATATAAATATAACAGATATTCCTATTATTAATAACTTTCCTGTAATATCCTTTATTTTAATTGAATTAATAATCAATTTTGTGCACATTCCAATAATTGCAATTACCATTATTCCAGCTACTATCCAACCATAATATGCTACTATAGAAACTAAAGCATAATTTGTACCTTCATCAAAAACATTCATAGCTGGACTTAAAGTACTTGATTTTCCAAATAAATTAGCTGAATTCAATATCATTTTTGATTGCATTCCTAAATACCCATTATTTTGAGGATCTAATTCTGGATTAAATGAAGCTTTTACTCTATCAATTCTAAAATCTGAAAATGCACCAATATATACTAATACAAAAAGTGCAATAATTAGTGAACTTCCCCATATCTCTGCAATTTTTATAATTTGTTTTGTTTTATTTAAATTTCCTGTGTTATATAAAATATAAACTGTTGTTATTATTAAATAAGAAATTGCCAACATTATTGCAGATGTAAGTGAATTTACCACTACTAACATTATTATTGAAATTATAGCTAAAACAGGAATTTTGTACTTATTAATTTTTATATACTCTTCTATTTTTAATTTTTGTTGAATAAAACTTTTCTTTTCTATATTTGTTATAAATCCCACAAATGCAACTATATACAATGGTACAACAATTATACTTGGAGCAATATTTGAATATATTAATGAAACTGTAAAATATACTTTACCATTTATTGTTACACCAAACAAAATAGAAAAAATACAAATAAATACCGCTATAAAATATAAATACCCAGAATATTTAATAATTTTTTTATAATCTATAAAATAAACAAAAACACTTAATATTAATCCACAACTTACAAATTTAATAAAACTTTGCATTGAAAATGCTTTTACACCTATTCCATCTTCAGGGTTTGTTGGCATATTAGCTTTTGACCTTATGCTTGCCACTAAAAAACCAAAGCTTAATAAAATAAAAACTATTACAATTAATTTCCAATCTAATTTAGGTCTATGAATTTTATTTAATTTTTTACCAACAACTTTTGCATCACCCATTTGTTTTATAGCATTTTCCTCTGCAACACTTTCTTCCACTCCATCTTCAATATAACAATTTTTAATATCCTCAATATGTGATTGCAGTTCCTTTGATATATCCTCTCTTGCAGGTTTATATTTTATTTGCTCACACACATAATTTAAATATTCTTTAATTTGCAAATAAAACACCTCCTATAACTTGATTAATACCACTACTAAAAACTGACCACTCCTCCTTTTTCTCTTTTAATTGATTTTTTCCTTTTTTAGTAATTGTATAATACTTTCTTTTCTTACCAGTTGTATCATCCCAATAAGAAGAAATAAAACCTTTTTCTTCTAATCCATGTAAAATAGGATATAAAGTACCTTCTTGCAATTCAAAAACATCATTTGATTTTTCAGAAAGCTTTCTTATCATTTGATACCCATACATATTTTCCTCTTGCAATAAACTCAACACTAACAAATTTGTACTTCCCTTTAATAATTCCTTATTTATTTTCACCTTTTTTCCCCCTTGTATCACTTATTTTTTATACACAAACATACCTTGGTATACAATGTATTTTTATACATTGTATACCAAGGTATGTTCCATGTCAACAATTTTTCAAAAAAATTTAAAAGAAAAAATTCTTACTCCACAATTTCCAACAAATCACCATCACCCATTCCATTCAAATTATAATAAGTATCAGGCACTTCCCCAATAATAACAGCCTCAGCCAACAACACCTGATTAACAATATTCTCCTCAATAGTATCATATGGAGTTAAAATAGTAACCTTACAATTAACACTTAAATATATTTTATGCAAAGTTTGATTTATCCCCGCTTCTGAAAACTCAGAAACAAGGTCTGTTTCCACATTACCCACAGTTGCCATTTTTATAGGCACATTAGGTCCCCTACCAGACAATATCTTTGTTCCTGTAAATGTCCCCAACTTTATATAAAATTCTCCTTTTTGATAATTATTTAATTCTTCTTGTATTTTTATTGCAACATCTGATGTTATTTCATTTACAGCAATTATATTCATTTTTATCATTTTTATTTGTCCCTGTTCATCCCTAATTGCAGTTGAAAGGTCATCATATTTATAATTTTTCATTACTAATGTTGCTTGTTCATTTGAAATTTGTGTTGCAATTGATTTTGCCATATTTATGCATAATAAATCCATAGTTGGTTCTATTGTTGATATTACTCTATTTGCAATGCACACAGCAATTACTATTACTATTGATGTTTTTATTAATTTTCTTGTAATAATATTATTACTTTCATTATCATTTTTTCTACCATTACTTTTATTCCAATTTAAACATTTTCTTACATTTCTATGGTTAAATCCTTTAAACTTTGGTATTAATAATCTCTTTCTAGAAAAAATTTTATCCTCCATTTTATACACTTATCTCCTATAGTAATTAAAACAGAGAGGCATATGACTTTTTGGTTTTTTATGTTTTTAAAACTAACCAAGTTCTTATGCCTCTCTCTCTTTGTACATTTATTTTTTTAAACAAATTTTGGTATAAATAATTGCTGTCCAACACTAATTTTATTTTCATCTTCAATACCATTAACACATGCAATTGCTTTAATTGTACTTCTAAACCTTTTAGCAATATTCCATAATGTATCTCCTGGTTTTACAAAATAAACAACTATACTATAAATATTTTCATTACTATCTTCTGCAACTTCTATATTATCAACCACATTAACCTCCATCATTTTACAAACATCTGCACAAATTTCCAATTCAATATTAGTTTCTAAACTTTCATCTGGCATAACAATAAAATCCTGAGTTATTACATCTATACTTGTATTTAAATTAACATTAGATTGTATTCCTGGGCAATCTATATTTGCATTAAATGGTATATTTTGAATTTTACTATCTATTCTATTTGTAACATCTGACATATATAAAAACTTAATTTGTAATTCACCTTCATACACAATTCTATCATTATAAATATTTTCTTTTATAATTTTTGGTATTAACTCTGAATTACAAATTCTACTATTATGTAATTCTGGAACTACTATTTTTTCTTTAATTTGACATGTACTTTTTACATTGCTTTTATCTTGCATTACAGTAATATTTTTTTGATTAACATTCAAACATTCTGATGGACTATATAAATCTTGTATTATATTTAATTCTCTTTTTTCATACACATTGCATAATATTTCAAGTTCAACTTCAACATATATTGAATGTTCTTCTACACTATTTGGTTTTATAATAATATTTTTTATTTCATAATTTACATTACATAAATTATCATCAGATATATTTTGCATATCTATAAATCCCATAACAGGAATTTGCCATTTAACTTCATTTACCTTATTATCATCTGTTAAGTATACTATATTAACTAACATATCAGCTTTAGCTAAAATTTTGTTATAACTTGTTTTTACTTCTTTGTTTATTATATTCATATTTATTTTCATAATTTCTGCTAAATTATCTGTATTATCTATGTTTATTGTATCTTTAGCATATACTTTAGTATTTCCTGTTCCTAGCAATGAATCCATTGTAGCAGAACTATTTAAAAGCTGAATATTATTTTTATTTTCAATATCTTTTACAAATTCTATATTTTCATTTGAACATACACATATATTAGCATCTATATTTGCTCTAACACTTACTTTTCTTCCATTTAAAATTTTACATTCAATATCCTTTAGCATTATATTTGTTTCAAGATTCATATCTGGAGTAACTTTTTCCATATCTATTACTTTTGTGAAATCTATAACAGTATTAATTCCTCTTACACTAGCATTTTCATTATCTGCAAGGTACATTATATATACTTGTACCCCTCCATCAATTCTTACTTTTCCATCTAAAATTTCTTTTTTATAAATACACACTGTTCCATTTGTATTTATAGTACTTAATATATCTGGTTTTACATCTGGTATAATAACATCACATTCAGCTATTATGTTTTCTTTTGCTTTTCCAATTATTTGGTTTACACATAAATTTTCTTTTAATGTTTCTATAGCCATTTTTTTACCTCCTTTTTATTTAGTAAAGTATATTTCAGAAGTAGTAAAAAAATTACTATTTTTTTATATTTCATAAAAATATAGATGCATATTAAACTTCAAAATAGAAATTTAATATGCATCTACATATTTTTTAAATTTCAATTGCTCTTGCTCTTGTTCTTTTTGGTTCTTCAACTATTGGTGGCAATAATGGATTATATTTTTCTCCATCAAATACTTCAAGTTCAACAGCTCTTGTTAATACATCTGTATAACTATAAGTTGCATTCCTATCATTGTCATCATACCTTACTATAAATATATTTGGATATGTTTTCTCTATTGTAGCTTCTTTTTCAAACGATTTACTCCTTCCTAGAGAACCTTTAACAATTATTTTTTGCCCTATTTTTTCTCCAATATCTGCTTTTATATTTGAAATATCATTTCTGCAAATCATTTAATCACCTACTTCTATAAGATAATTAAATTATAGCATTTTGGTTAAAGGTTGTCAAAGTTAGTTTTCGTGTGTAAAATCGCTGTATTACTGTATTTTCAAGGGTTTCGTAGTTTTTTCTATACAATATTACATTTATATCACATTTTTGTTACGAAAATATTACGAAATTGTTACAAAATTTATTTTCCTTTTCCCATTGAACCAATACCACTTATTCCTTTTTGCCCATCTCTTAATTCACTTTCAAAATCCCTTATTGTTACATATCTTGTTTTATCTGCAAATGCAATATTTTCTGCAACTATTAATGGGTCTATAAAATCTATTAAAATTCTTGCAGGTGAAGATGCGAAATTAGCCCCAGCTTCTATTATAGCTTCATAATAACTCTGACATGCACCTGCAAAAATTGCTAAATTTCCAGTATAATTTTCCCAATTTCTAGCTAATTTTACTGTTTTTATAAAATACGCTGAATTTCTATAATTATATATATCATTATATCCTGTTCCACTTTTTATCATTCCATCATGACCTGTAATTACAAGCACATCTGGTTTATATTTTTCTAATAAATTTCGAACTACCATTGGCTGTCTACTTTCCTGTACATTTTTCACAACTGCATTTATACCTATTTCTCTATAATACCTTATAGATTTTTGCGTATATCTTGAATCTCCATCTAAATGTAATACTTTACCATATATATATGTTCTTCTTTTTTGTTTTCCGTATTTATCTAATTGTGCTATAATCCTATTTTCCAATTTATTTATACATGTACTTACTTTATCTTCTTCTATTAATTCAAGATCAGAAAGTGGACTATCTGCTTTAATTCTTATTGTTAACCCTTTTAATATTGCATACGTTTCATTTGCATTATTACTTTTACCGCAATTTTACAATTTTTTCTACCACAAAAAGAATATCTTTTCCATATGAGTTTCTACCTACTATGTCTCCCTTTTTTATCTTTCTCAATATACTCCCCTCCATTTTATGCAGGTTAGTATATTTTATGTCGAATTTTGTAATATTGTGATAATAGAATTTATAATACTATAAAAATTAACTATTTTTATTATAAAATTCTAATTCATCACCAGATAACTTATTTTTAAATAATCTGGTAATTTTAAAATATCTAGCACATTCTAGAAGTGCAAGTTTTACATTATTAGAATTTGATATATGGAAACAATTATATATCATTTCATTAAAATCTCTTCTAATTTCATAAAAGTACATTCTATCAAAATTATTAAGTTGTTTATATATTTCTAAAATTTCTTCATCAGTTAAATTTTTCTTAAAAATATTTTGTAATATTTTAAGCACATCAGAAGCTTCTATTGATTCTTGCTTATTTACACATATATTAACAAGATTCTTTAAAATATTTATATTATTTATATATTCAGCATATTCAATATCTTCTTTAGTTGTTAAATTGCTCATATCTTCTAGTACATCAACATCATATTCAATAACATCTTTCAAATTATATTTTTCCATTTTAGATTCAATTTTTAAACAAATATCATATGAATCTTTATCTGAAAGAATCTTATTAAAATCTATAATCATTCTGTCCGTACTACCATTATCTATACATTTTGCTAAAAACGCATATGCTTGTTCATAATTTATAGAACCTTGTAGCTCTTGAATACTTTTATTTAATTCATATACTTTACTAATTCTATTAAAATTATCATCTAATTCTTCTATAATTTCATCTGGATTACTACTTAATTTAATATTATTTACTAAAAATTGAACATACAAAGAAATTGTATCTGTACTTTCAAATAAACAATCACTATTATTTTTTAATATATAAAAAATATCTTCGTAGTTTTCTTCATTTACACAATTAGTTAGCTTTCCGAATATAATATTCATTATTACATCTGGAATATGTGATTTTAAAGATTTAAACAATTCAATAGCCTCTTCAGGATAATTTTCAAAATTTACTGCAACAATTTTTAAATATCTTAAATATATTTTTGAATTAAGATATTTTTTTGATATTTGCACATATTGATTTATATGTATAAAAAACTCTTTATTACTATAATTCATATTGTAATTTTCAATTATATCTTCAATAAATTTCCTTATATTTTCCTTATTTTCTTCAATACATACAACTTTAAAAATTTCTTCAAATCTTGTATATTTTTGTTTTTGTAGTTCTTTATAATCTACTATTTCTGTAAAATCACCATTACCATTATATTCAGCATTTTCTAATTCTAATTCTTCAGTATTTTGTGAAATAGGATTATTGGTATTTTTCAACTCTGAATATTTAGAAACACAAAGCAATTTACTAAATATTTTTTCAGTTGCCTCATTATTAAAATAATTAACCATATTTCTAAAAAACACTAATGAACCATTATTTTCAAACACTTCATTTATTATATATTCAGCATTATTAGACAATGCTATTTTTATATTTTCATTATTTTCAGATAGTATTAATATTTTATATAAATTTTTAATATTAAAATCACAACAAATATCACAATCATTTTTAAAATAGCCAACACTATGCAATTTTTCTGAAATTATATCTGCTAATAATTGCTTAAGCTCTTTTGAAGTTTCTGGAATTGCATCAAAAGAATTAATAGCAGTTGATATACAATTTAATAATTCAGAATCTTTTACATTTTCCAATTCATAAACCATAGACTCTACTATATCTGGATTTTCCATTATTATATTTCTTACAGTTGTTGAATTATTACTTTCCATTGCTGAGATTATACGTCTATTATTTTCCCCGCCTAATTTAACACTAACTTCATCTTGTGTCCAATACATAAAAGGTCCTAAATTATCTATTTTATACTTTTCAGTATTTTTTAAGAAATTAATTAATGGTTCATATTCTTTTCTTATTTCAGATTTATCATTTTTATTATTACATTTTGGTTTAAAAAACATAACCAAATCTTCATTAATATCACTATATTTTATACCTTTATCATGTATTTCAATAATTTTATTTATATAATTAAAATTTTTAAATAAAACATTATAAAACTCACTAAAATCTGATTGTAAAACAGAAATTTTTGCTAATTTATAATCAAATTCTTCATTATTAAGTAAGTCTTTTTCTATTTTACCATTTTGAATTCTTTTAGTAATTAATATTTTATTATTTACAAAATTATTAATAATTTTTTTAACTTGTCTAGGTGTTGTTACTCCTTTATGAATTAAAACCTTTTTTATTACATTTTCCATAATATCCATTTTGCAATATTCTGCTATAAAACTTGGAATATTTTCATTTACTATATCTATTGCATATTGTTTAACATCAGAATCTAGTAAAGCTGGAACATAAACTTTATACTGGAATAATTTATCTAATATATATGTAGTTTCTAACATTTTATTATTTTTATCTGTTTTAGTTACCTTTTTAAAATCTAAAGCTTTTTTCATAATTTTCTCATCAAAAGGAACTATAAAAATACAATTTTTCAAACCATCAAATGATTTAATTATATCTAAAGCTTCTACTATATTATTAGTTGTTAATTTATCTAAATCATCAATTACAGTTATAATTTTTTTATTTTCATTATAATTAACAATTTCCTTAATTGCATCATTTATATTTGTTTTGTAATTTTCGTAATTATTTGAATTTACATTAATTTCAAAATTTGTATTTTTGCTTGAAAACTGTTTTAAAAACATTATTGCAAATGAAATTATTATTGGAAATGCAATTATTGTTTTTATATTTTCAAAATAACTTGCATACATATCTTTTACGAAATTTTGTGTAATTTCAGCATCCAATAATATATTTTGCATATATTTATATAATGCAAATAATGGAATTGTAATTAATAGTGCAATTATAAATATCAAAATTATTTGAAAAATTGTTTTAAATAATGATTTAATTGGTTTAGATTTTTTCTTTTTCTTATTTAAGTTATCTTCATTATCATTAATAATTAAATCATATACCTTTTTCAAATTTGTTGATTTTTTTACATTCTTCATATTGGTATTTGCACATAATTCTTTAGCAAAAATACTATTTAACGGTTCATTTTCACATTTCCATGCATTAATTTTTTGAACAATATAATTTTCATTATTGTTTTTATACTTATCTAATAATAAGTTTATTATAGATGATTTACCAATTCCACATTTTCCAATTAATGCTATATTGTACGGTGAATTAGTGTTTTCAATAATTAAACTTATATTATTTACCACATCTCTTTGATTAAACTTATCTTCATCTATTGATGAAATCTCAGTATCTTTTAGAAAATATTTTTTCTGTTTTATTTTATTGTTCATTATTCAACATCCTTTCAATTCTAAGCTTAAGTTTTCTGCTTGTTTAGTATATCAAATTTTTGTGGATTATACAATATTTTTAATAAAAAAAACACTTATCCCATTAATTAAAAAATTGGTTTTCCGCAATTTGTTTATTACAAATAATTACGAAAAAACCAATTTAAGTATTAATTTCTCATAAGTATACCTTTCTTTTTTTAATAACATTATAGTATATTAGGTAACTTATGAAAAAATGACTATATTTTTGTAATATGTATATATAATTATTCTATTTTTTCTTATGTTTACTTGCTTTATTTAACTTAATTTTTTCAATAAGGTAAAATTACTGTAACATAAAAACTAAATGACTTAATTTCTAAAAATGATAAAAATCAAGTCATTTAGTTTTTATTTATAATATTTTTAATTGCTTTTTTACGAATTCTTTGAATTGCATTATCTATTGATTTTACAGGAGCATTTAATCTATTTGCAATTTGTATATAAGATTCTCCATTTGCAAATCTATTTAAAACCTTTTTTTCAAAATCACTTAAAGACCTATCTATAGCATCTTCAACTGCAATATAATATTCTCTTTTAGTTATTGTATCTAATGGATCTTCTATTAAATTTGAATTAAACACATCTATTACGCTATCTGCTTCATCATCTTCATATGCAGACATATTTAAAGATAAATATGAATTTAATGGCATATGTTTTTGTCTATTTGACGTTTTTATAGCAGTTATTAATTGCCTTTCAATACATAAATTTGCAAAAGATTTAAATGAATTTTCTCTTTCTGAATTAAAATTTTTAATTGCTTTATATAAACCAATTAATCCCTCTTGTATAATATCTTCTTTTTCAGCTCCCACAATAAAATATTTACTTACTTTGATATTTACAATTTCTTTATATTTATTTATTATAAAATCAAGTGCATTTTTATCACCTAATTTTATTAATTCTATAATTTCTTCATCACTTTTTTCTATGTATTTTTCATTGGTATTTTGCCACATATTTATTTCCGCCATAAAATTAAAATCCTCCTGATGTCCATTAATATAGTAGTTATATTTATTATTATCATTAAAAAGCATATATGTCAATACACTTTTCGCCATTTTTCTAATTATTTTTTTCTATTTGGTAAAAAATTTTTTTAAGTTCTTCTTGTATTTTTTTTATAAATATGTCATAATTAATTATGAATAAATTAAAAGGAGGAATTTTTGATGAAATCAAAAAAAATTATTATAGCAATAATTGCTGTATTAGTTGTACTAGGTGGAACCTTCGCAGGATTATGGTTCTTCACTGGTGTGTTTAATTTTTTAAAGCCTGCAAACACTGTATTTTCTAATCAAATGGAAAAAGCATTAGACTTAGAAGGAGCTAAGTTTTCTGATTATTCTAAATTTTTAGAAGAATATAAAGAAATATCTTCAAAACCATATAAAAGTAATTTTACAATATCTGCAAATGTAAATATACCTGACTTAGATTCTGATGTTCAAAAAATTATAAATAAAAGTAAAATAACTTTTGAATCAAACGGAGATATTAATAATAACAAATCACAAAATAAAATAGGTTTATATTCAGATAATTCAGAAGTATTAACATTAGATTTAGTTCAAAATGAAAATATTATTGGTATAGGTTGTAAAGATTTACATGACAAATATCTTACAGTTTCTTCTGAAGATCTAATTAAATATCTTAAAGAAAATTCATCTAGCTTAGATTTAGATTTAGATTCAGATGAATTAGAAACAATGCTTAATAGTTTAACATCTTCTAATTTAGACCCTTATAAATTAATGTATATTTCTGAAGAAGATTTAAAACATTTTGATGATACATATAGAAATTGTTTAACAACATTAATTTCAAAAGATTGTTATTCAACAGAAAAAAAAGTTGAAGTAGAAGTTGATGGAAAAGATGTAAGTACAACTGCTTATTACTTAACATTAACAGGAAAAGATGCTTATGAATTTGCTTCAAAATTATCAGATTTAGTTAAAGATGATTCAGTTTTAACTAAAATTATAACTGAAAAGGCAAATTTAATTTTAGAAGCATCTTCACAAGAAAAAATAAGTGAATCTGATGTTAAAAAATTTATTAGTAAATTTATGGATCAAATGATGGATGACTTAGATGATATTAAAGATAAAGATACTTCTGCTTTACAAATAGCTATTTACTCTAAAGATTCTAAACCTGTTAGATTAGATATAAGCTCTTTAAAAGATGTAAAAAAATTAGATAAAAAACAAACTATTTTCTCAATAGAATATGGAAAATCTAAAGATATTTACACAATTTACAATAATGGTACTGCACTTGCACAAATAGAAAACGAATATTCTAAAAATTCAAAAGAAGAAAAACAAGGTACTTTAACTGTTAAATATTCTGGATTATCTATAGGAACATTAAAATATGAATTGATTAACAAAGAAGACGAACGTAAAATGGCTTTTGAACTTAATATTAGTTCTTCTGCACTTTCATCAATCTCTTTATCTTCTAAAGATATAACAGCTAGTATGGAATTTAATGAAAAAGGAAATCCTAAAAAAGAAGCTGTTAAAGTTGATGGAAATATGAGTTTTAACTATGGTAAATATTCAGCTGATGTAAAATTCGATGGTTCAATTGAATATGGAGAAGCTTCAATTCCTGAATTAACATCAAATAATTCTATAAATGTATTAAAATTATCTAAAACTGAATTAAAAACTGAATTATCTAAAATATTAGAAAAAGCTTCAAAAATATTACCAAACAGATTAAAATTAATTGGAATTGATGTAAAAGCAGACGACATTTATCCACAACAAAAAGAAACTACTACTGATACAGTAAATGTAGAATCAAACGAAAATGATAAAAACGCACAAGAAACTGATAAAGCTGCATAATTTTATAATAAAAAATATGAATAGAAACTATTTATAAGTTTCTATTCATATTTTTTTATTATATTTTCTCTTTAGCACTACTTCTTATATGACTTACCATTGTAACAATACCGCTAATTATTACTAAAAAATAAAAGTTTATTCCCCTATTTAATAATACTGCACTACTTATTATTGATTCAGGATATACAAATTTAAAAATTTGCATAAATGCACCTTCTGTAACACCTACTGCACCTGGAGATGGTATTCCTGAAACTGTTGCATATAATACTGATTGCATTGTAATTATTTGAAAAATGTTATACTTATTCAATCCTAATGCACGATATGTCCAATATGTAACACTGTAATATAATACAAATTGAACTAATGTTGTTAATATTATTTTTAATATTAACAATTTATTATTTCTTATATATATTGAGCTTTTTTGATATTTTTCCAGTTCTTCTTCAAATTTTTCTTTCTTTTTTTCAATATCCTTTATTCTAAAAAATGTTAATAATTTTACAAAAAAATTTACTAAACATTTTGACATTTTTTTTGAAAAAATTCCAATTATCAATAATGCCAGTGCACTTATATTTAATAATATACCTATTAAAAAAAATATTATTAAACCTTTATTTAAGTATTCATAATTAAAAATTAAACTTATAAGTGCAAAACTAATTGTTATAATTTGCATACTACTTAAATTTATTAGTAATGCCAATGTTGAATTTGAAATTGATATATTATCTTTATGCATATAATATATTTGCATTGGTTGACCACCACTTGCTGCTGGGGTTATTGCACTAAAAAAAAATCCTATAAAAGCATATTTCATATTTTTAATAAAACTACTTTTTTCATTTAATTTTTTTAATGTTCTACCTATATTAATTGCCTCACAAACTACATATAATAACATACATATTATTCCAATTACAATATATTGTATTTTTGCAGAATATATTATATTAGCTATTTTAAATAAATCTTCATTTTTTAATATTATATAAAATGTTAATATTATTAATAATACAAAAATTGCTATATTTATTGGAAGTTTCAACTTTTTTTTCATTTTTTACACTCTTTCTTACATTATATAACCTTTATAAATTTTGAATTATTTCATTTTTATCTCTTAATCCCACTAATGTATTAACAATTTTACCATTTTTAAATATTATTAATGTTGGTATACTCATAATTTCATATTTCATTGCAATATCTCTACTTTCATCAACATTTACTTTACACACCTTTATTTTACTTCCTAATTCGTTTGCAATATCATCTAATATTGGTGACATCATTTTACAAGGGCCACACCAATCTGCATAAAAATCTACAATTACAGTTTTATCTGATTGTATTACCTCTTCTTTAAAATTTTCATTATTTAATTTTACAATTTCCATAATATAAATTTACCTTCCTTTCCTATTATATTAGATTATTCATTTTTTCATGTATTATACATTTTACTGTGAATTTATTATTGACTGAATTTTTTCGTTTTCCAATATTTGTGGATTTAAGCACCCTTTTACATATGCCATAGTTTTTTGGTTTTGCTGTAGTGCAGCAACTGCTATATCAATATCAGACCTAGCTTCCAAACTTGCATATTTAATAATAATACCTTTATTTTTCACCGCTTCTAAAACAATATCTTTATCATTTCTTAATTCCTTAGAAGCATAATATAATGCTTGTCCATTATTTTCTACTGCTTTTAGTACAATATCCCTATTGTTTCTTAATTCTTCGCTTGCATAACACATTACCCAACCTGCAGTAGAAACAGCTTTAAAAACTATATCCTTATCTCCCTTTAATCTATCACTTGCAAACTCTAATGCACCAGGATTTTGCTTTACTGCTTTCATAACAAGTTCTTTATCATCTTTCAGTTTCATACTCGCCCATTCTAAATATAAGCCAGATTCATTTACTGCTTTACAAAAATATTCTTTATCACTTGAATTACTTTTTAATTCTTCTGTTTCAAACATATTTAATATTTCACCTCTATTTTTTATATCAAATAATAACTACTTATTTTTTTTTCTTGTGTAATCTTTTTGTTCAACATTTGGAAAAGCACTAATTAATCTTTTATTTAATTTAGATTCTTTAATAAACTTTTCTTTAATATCTTTTCTAATTTTAAATTGATTTTCTTTAATTGTAGCTATTTTATCTGAAACATCTTTGGCTAAGGTTTTAATTTTTTCATCAATAACTTTAATTTTATCATCTATATGTTGAACATTTGATTTAAATGTTCCGACTAATGTTAGCTGTTGATTTTTAATTTTATTAGTATATTTCTTTCTTTTATATTTAATATTTTTAGAAATTACATATCTTCGTATACTTATTTGTCTTAATAACTTTTCTTTTTCAGAAGTTAATTTTTGAATAGCCGATTCAGCTGTTTCTCTTACTTTCCTTGATAACTCCTCAGTATTATCTTTTTCCTGTTTATTCATATCTTTAAATTTTAATATAACTTTAAAAGATATACATAAATCTATTACAAATATTAATAATATTCCACCAACTATATAATTTAATATTTTATTTGGTATTAAATACAATTTACTTAATATCCATGGGTTTGCAAAACATATTACTAATACACTTATTATACCAAATGGAATTAATGTTTGTAAACATACTCTTCCATTTATATTAAACTTATTTTGACTATAATCCCACCAACGTGCATTAAAAAATTTTTCCATTATATAACTAGTAAAGTATTCTAAACCACCACATACAATAGTTGATAAAATATATAGTAAAATTATATTATTAGAAAATTTAGATAATAATAATGTTCCTGCTACTACACCAACACCGTATATTGGGCAATATGGACCTATTAAAAATCCTCTATTTACAAATTTGTGTTTTTGAATAACACCTAAAGTGCATTCCATAACCCAGCCTAAACAAGAGTATATTATAAATAACATAAAATAAATTTCTAAATTATATATCATTCGTTAATTCCCACCTTATATTCTATATTTTCCATAAATGGAAAAATTTCTTTAACTCTTTTGTGAGTTATAATTGCCATTCTTGGTTGCGGATTTTTTTCATCTTCTTCTAATAATTTTTGTGTATAGCAATTTTCTGATGTTTTAAATAATAAATATCTATTTCTTACATATGTAAAATATATTTGATACCCATCATCTAAATTTTTATCAAACTGCTTAAATGTATATTTTCCATCCATTTTTGTTTCTCCTTTAAATAACTTTATGTTCACCAAGAAGGAAAAGAAAAATGTCCCCTTTTCCTCTTTCTTATTCCAACATTTTTTTAAACTCAGTCTCAGTTATAACATTAACACCTAAGCCTTGTGCTTTTGTAAGCTTACTTCCGGCATCTTCTCCTGCTAAAACATAAGTAGTTTTCTTTGAAACTGAACTAGAAGTTTTTCCTCCATATTTTTCTATTAAGTCAGAAGCCTCATCTCTTGTAAATTCTTCTAAAGAACCTGTTAATACAAATGTCATTCCTTCAAATCTATTATCTGTGTTATTCTCTTCTATTGCATTCATATTTACCCCTGCTTGTTTTAATTTTTCTATTAAATCTATTGTTTGTTCTTGTTTAAAAAATTCATATATACTTAAAGCAGTTTTTTCCCCCACATCTTCTTGCATGCTTAATTCTTCTAATGTTGCATTCATTAAATCATCCATTGTTTTATATTTTTTAGCTAATGTTTTTGCAAGTTTTGCACCTACATGACGAATTCCTAATGCTGTTATCAATTTAAATAGGTCATTATTTTTACTTTCATTTATTGCATCAATCAAATTTTGTGCAAATTTTTTTCCGTTCTTTTTTAATGATGCTATATCTTCTAATTTTAGTGTATAAATATCTGCAATATTTTTAATTAATTCTTTATCTATTAATTGCTCTATAATACTATAACCAAGTCCATCAATATCCATTCCTACTTTTGAAGAAAAATGTACAATACTTCTTAATGCCTTTGCTGGGCATTCAATTCCTGTACAACGAGTAACTGCTTCTCCTTCTTCACGTATTGCTGTAGCACCACAAACAGGGCACACTTTTGGCATTTCATATTCTGTTTCATTTCCTGTTCTTTTTTCTTTAACTGCACACACAACTTCTGGAATTACATCACCAGCTTTTTGAATTATTACTGTATCACCAATTTTCAATTCTTTTTCTTTTATGAAATCTTCGTTATGTAATGTTGTTTTAGAAATTGTTGAGCCTGCAACTCTAACTGGTTCTAGTATTGCCATTGGTGTTATTGCTCCGGTTCTTCCTACTTGACATATTATATCTTTTAATATAGTTTGTTTTTGCTCAGGTGGATATTTATACGCAATAGCCCATCTTGGAGTTTTAGCTGTTGTTCCTAATTTTTCTCTTAAATCTAATTCATCAACTTTAATAACTGCACCATCAATACCAAAAGATAATTTATCACGGTTTTCTCCTATTTTATTTACTGCTTTTATTGCATCTTCAATATTTTCGCAATATTCGTGAACTGGATTTACATTAAATCCTAGGCTTTTTAAATAATTTAATTGTTCATTATGAGAATTAAATTTATTGTTTTCTAATTTTTGAACATTAAAAATAAAAATATCTAATGGTCTTGTAGCTGTTATTTTAGAATTTAACTGACGAAGTGAACCGAGCTGCTGCATTTCTTGCATTTGCAAATAATGATTCTCCAAGTATTTCTCTTTCTTCATTCATTTTTTCAAATTCCTGTGAACCTATAAATACTTCTCCTCTTACTATTATATTTATATTTTCTTTTAATTTTTTTGGAATATTTTTAATTGTTTTTAGGTTCTCAGTTACATCTTCTCCGTATTAATCCATTTCCTCTAGTCGCTCCTCTTACAAATTCACCATTTTTATATTCTAATGCAACTGATAATCCATCTATTTTAGTTTCTACTACATAATTTAATTTTTCATTATCTTGTAATTGTTTTTTTACTCTTTTATCAAATTCTTCTAATTCTTCTATTGAAAATACGTCTTGTAAACTTTGAAGTGGAACTTCATGTGTTACTTGTAAAAAGCCTTCTTTAACATGTCCACCCACTTTTTGTGTCATTGAATCTTCTGTTATTAAATCAGGAAATTCTTTTTCTAAATTTTTAAGTTCATTCATTAACATATCATACTCAAAATCTGAAATTTCAGGGCTATCATCATCATAATATCTTTTTGCATGATATTCTACTTGTTGTCTTAATTCAGCAATTCTTTGCTTTGCCTTTTGTTTATCCATTATATTTTGTCTCCTTCATTTTCCTACAAATCTAATGTAACTGTTTTATTGCATTCTTCATATTTCCTATAAGTGACACCACAATAATCAAGCATTTTTTTAGAGGCAACATTACCGTCAGTTCCATTATATTTATCACTTTTATAAATTATTTCTTTTATTCCACATTGAATAATAGCTTTAGCACATTCATTACAAGGAAATAAATCTACATATATTCGTGAACCTTCTAAATTAGAACCTTTGTTATTTAAAATAGCATTTAATTCTGCATGGCAAACATATGCATATTTTGTATCTAAAAAATTCCCTTCTCTATCCCATGGCATATTTTCATCATTATAACCATTTGGTGCACCATTATATCCTACTGATAATATTTTGTTATCTTTGCTTACAACACATGCTCCTACTTGTGTATTTGGGTCTTTACTTCTTTGGGCTGATAACATTGCTATTCCCATAAAATATGAATCCCATCCTATATATCCTTCTCTCTTTTTTTGCATATTAATTCCAGCCTTTCTTTTTGCTTTTTTAAAATTCTTTACAGTATTTATAATTTTTTATAATATAATTTCATTACAATTTAACACTTTTTTATTATGAAATATGCTATAAACTATATAATAATTTCACTTTTATTGCATTTCATATATTGAAATATCTAAAACATTATCTTCATTACCATATAAACTTAATTTACCATCATTTCCATTGAAAGTAATTGGTAATAAAAATTGTATACCAGTTTCCTCATTTGTACATTCTATAGCAACATTAGGAATGTATTCAAACTCATGTGTAGAAAGCAATATTGGTCCTTTATTGTATTCAGAAATTATATTGTTAGTATATAATTCTCCATCATCACCTATTTCACAAGACCATACTTTAATTTTTATTTTATCATCTTTTGGTATAACGATAAATTTGTATGCATCACCATTATTTACTTTTATGATATTTTTATTTTGCTGATTTTCGAAACATTTTTTATACATTTCCTCTTCTTTTCCAGGTGGTATAAAGCCTACTGCTAAACATTCATCATTCGAAAATTTAATTTTTATATTTGATTTTTCTTGTACTGACGTGTTAGTTTTGTTTTTGTTATCATCTTTATTCGTATTGTTGTTTTTATTTTCATTATTGTCTTTGTTATTCTGATCTTCATTATTTTTTTTATTTTTATTATCATTTAAAGAATTTTCAGAATTGTTATTTTCCATATTAATTTTGCAAATATAATATCCTCCTACACCTGCTCCTATAATTAACAAAATCACTACTAGTATTATTAAAACTTTTTTTACCATATTAAAAATTTTCCTTTCTTGCATTTTATTAATAAACTTATATTTCATTAATAAATTTATTATGCCATATTTATTATTTTTTTAACAACTCTTTTCCATTTTTTACATAATCCCAACCTGAAAAAATAGTTGCTATAACAGAAACTGTCATTAATACTGTTGCTATAATATTAATTGCTAGTGCAAATCCATTTAATTCTCCTGATAAGCATTTTGCATATGGGTTCATATCAATTAAAGCAAAAATTAGTGCAAACATTTGAGTTACTGTTTTTAATTTTCCCCATATAGATGCTGCTATTACATTTCCATTTTCCCCTACTGCAACTAACCTGTATCCTGAAACTATAAACTCTCTGAATAATACTATAATTGGAATCCAAGCTGGTAGTCTTTGATCTTGTACTAACATTATCATTGCTGCTAATACTAAAATTTTATCTGCTATTGGGTCAAGAAATTTTCCAAATGTTGTAATTTGGTTTCTTGAACGTGCAATATATCCATCTAATTTATCTGTAATAGAAGCAATTATAAAAATTGCTTCTATTATAATCCAAGTTAATGGTATAAGAGAATTTGTATATATGGTGTTTAGACCTAAAAATGGAATTATAACCATTATTGGTACTAAAATTATTCTAAATATTGTTAATTTATTTGGTAAATTCATATATTCCTCCTTTGCATTTTTTATATAAATAATACAACTTTTTCAGTATGACTGTGACTAAAATTTTATATTACTTCATTATTTTTCACATCATTTTTGTCTTGTACTGATTCATTAGAATTATTTTCATTTTTCTTAGCTTGTTCTTCATTGTAAACTTTTTCAAGTTTTTCTATTAAATCTTGTAACCTATCCATATCTTTACCAACTTGTTCCCAATCTCCATTTGATGTTGATTGTTCTAAATTTTTATTGGCCTTAATAATTAATTCAATTAATCCATTTACATCATCTGTGTTTTGAATTTCAATACCTATAGCATTTTTTGAAACTAAATTACTAAGTGCAGATTTCAAATTATCTCCAATAGCAACTTTATTTCCAGAAGCTACAACAACTTTCTTTAGAGTTGGAAGTGCATCATCTTCATTAATATATTGTTGATAAATAGCCTCTACATATAAAAGTTTATCATTAATTGGAACTACAACAATATTTTTAGTTAACTTAGTTCCAGAAACATTTAAACTTGAAATTTGCTTATAAATTTCTTCATTTTGTTCAATTTGAGTATCTAACTGTAATAAACCTAAAACATTACTATCATCTGGGAAAGTATATAATTTTAAATAAGCATTTCCATTTTCATAACTACCTACTAAATATGAAGTAATATTTTGTTTACCACTTACAGTATATGGCATAACTAAACCTAAAACATTTTCTTTACTATCTGCAACTTTAACCATTGTATAATAAGGTTGAATTTGAGTTACAGAATTATTTGATGAACCTGCTAAACTATATGTTGAAATATCCCAAACATCATCTGTTCTATACAATACATCTGATTGTATACTATGATAACGTTTTAAAATATTTGCCTGTATATTATATAAGAATTCAGGATAAACAAAATGTTTACTAATATCTTCTGGAATTTGCTTATTATTTAAATCCATAAATAAATCTGGATATGCTTTCCAATAAGCCATTATTATTGGGTCTGTTCTATCTGTTATATAAAATTCAACTGTTCCATCATAAGCATCAACCAAAACTTTAACAGAATTTCTTATATAATTAATTTCTTTATTGTTTATTGTAGTTTTTTGTGCATATGGATAATAATTTGATGTAGTATATGCATCAATTACCCATACCAATTTTCCTTCATCTGTAATAACCATATATGGATTTTCATCATAAGTTAAATATGGCATTATAGCTTTTACTCTTTTTAATATATTTCTATTTGTAATTATTTTACTATTTGAATGTACATCAGATGAAAAAGCTAATTTTGTATCACCATGTGATATTGCTAAAACTATTCTATCTAAAAATCCTAATTTTAAGCCAGCTTGTCCTGTATATTCATTTGTAGCATTTTTTCCTTCTGATATTGGATAATCAAACTCTTGCTTTGTTGTGCTATTTGTAACTATTGTTTCATTTGTTTGCATTCCAAAATAAATTCTAGGCTGATTAATTTTTATGTTATTTTCAGTTTCATTAAAGTTTTTTTGATAATTTTCCAAATTTCCAGTAGAATTCATTTCTGATGCTGATGTTGCTATTGCTCCATATCCATGTGTATACTCATAAGTTGAATTTACATATGAATTCGACTTATTAACTATTTCTCTTGGAGAAATATATAATAATGCTTCTTCTCCATTAATTAAATATTGACCTATTTTAGTTGAATTATAAGTATAATATCCTTTATTAGTTAATGTTCCATTTAAATTTTGTAAAACTAAATCTTTATTAACTATTGATATATTATTTAATAATTTAGCATTTTCTGTTATATCTTCTTCTTCTATTGCTCCACCATTATTAACTGATATTTCATCAATTTCAATGTTATAACTATTGCGAGTATTTTCAATATTATATCCTATATATTTTTTTTGTTTATCAAATTCATTTGATTTTACAAATATTGTATTATACCCTATTAAAGTAAATAATAGTAAACACAAATATACTGGAACTACTGCTATTGAACCTATTACTTTTTTTGTTTTACCTTTATTATAATATGACACTGCTGTAAATACTGATATAACTATTATTGCAGATAAAAATCTATAACCCCACAATTTTATACTTACATCTGAAATTCCAGCACCATATAACGAAAATGCTGTTTTATCACCTATTGTTAAAAACTTACTTGAACTTAAATCTTGTGTTTTAAAAAACGTTAATACAGCTATAAAAATTGACAATATTTTTGCATTATTTAGCAATTGTTTTACTATTTTACTTTTCTTTAAAGTTTCACTTCTTACACCATCAAATTGAGTATTAAGTGCAATAATATAATAAATTCCTGAATATACTGTTAACACAACTGTTAAAATAATTCCAAACCATAAAATATATTCTAAAAATGGTTTTTGAAATAAGTAGTACCCTAAATCATTATTAAAAATTTTATCTTTAATTTCAAATGAAGTTGTATTTAAAAATAAAATTAATTTATTAGTAGTAATATTTGCAGTAAATAAACTAATTAAGCTTGAAGCTATTAGTGAAATTGATTTATTTGGTAATTTTAACATTACTTTTTTTTCATCTTCATAAAAATCTTTTAATGCTGAAGAAATTCTTTTATTTGTTATATAAAAAGCTATAAAAATAATTACAAATGTTGTTGTTATAGATATAGATTTATATTGAAAATTTTTCCAAAATACTGAAACAAAATTTTCACCTATTTCTAATTTTTCTAAATATGCTCCTCTAAACATTATATATAGTGTTATTGAAATTACTATTAAAAATAAAATAACAATAAATTTTCTTCTACTTTTCTTTTTGGTTTTTATTTTTTCTTTTTTATTAGTATTATCATTTTGTATATTATTTTCATTAAAATCAGATTGTTTAGTTTCTGTATTGTCCTGATTTATTTCATTTTCTTTCATTTTATTCACTAACCTTTCATTTTTATATTAGTGCATTTACAAAATCTGTACTATTAAATATTTCCATATCATCAACTTGTTCCCCAACACCAATAAATTTTATTGGCATATTATTTTCTGAAACAATTCCTATAACAGCTCCACCTTTTGCTGTTCCATCTAGTTTTGTAAGAATTAATCCATTTATATCTACTGATTCTTTAAATGCTTTTACTTGAAGAATAGCATTTTGACCTGTAGTTGCATCAAGTACCATTAATATTTCTTTTGAAGCATCTGGCAATTCCCTGTCAACTATTTTCTTTATTTTTATTAACTCATCCATTAAATATTTTTTATTATGAAGTCTACCAGCCGTATCGCAAATTAAGACATCTGCATTTTTTTCTTTAGTAATTTTAATTGCATCATACACAACAGCTGCTGGATCTGACCCTTCATGTCTTTTTACAATATCACAATTTGCTCTATTTGCCCAAATTTCTAATTGTTCTACAGCAGCTGCTCTAAATGTATCTGCTGCAGCAATAACAACTTTTTTTCCTTCTTTTCTTAATTTATTTGCAATTTTTCCAATTGAAGTTGTTTTTCCAACTCCATTAACTCCTACAACTAAAATTACTGATGGTGTTGTTTGTATATTTAATGTTGAATCTACTGAATCTAAAATATGCTTTATTATTTGTCTTAATGCTTTTTTTACCTCTTCTGCATCTTCTATTTTTTCTTTTTTTATTTTATCCCTTAATTCAGATATAATTTTTTCAGATGTTTCCATTCCAACATCTGACATTATTAGTGCTTCTTCCAATTCTTCCAAAAGATTTTCATCTACTTTTCTAAATGTACTAAATACATTGTTTATTTTTTCATTTATAGATGCTTTTGTTTTACTAAGCCCATTTTTTAATTTGTCAAAAAATCCCATTTCGTTATCCTCCGTTTTTACTTTTATTGTTTTAATTTTATATTGGAATTATACTATATTATAAAATTTTATGCAAGTTAAAAAAACTTACGTAAATATACTTACGTAAGTTTTTTATTTTTTACTCACTTGCTTTTAAACTTGAAACCATATCAATATTTTTAACCTTTCTAGAAAGCCATTTATTCACTAATATAGCAACTAAATAGCTTCCAATTGCAGAATACAAATAAGAAACCAATTTTACCTGTACAATAAAATCAAAATTCTCACCTAATGCAGACATAAATATATAGTTAACCATAGAAAAACCTAAAGGTAAACCTAATAAAATTCCAGCAACAGTAAGCCATATATTTTGTTTTATGAAAATATTTTTTATATATTTATTTTTAAAACCTAAAACCTTTAATGTTGCAAATTGATATTGTTTTTCTGAAAATGATAATGTACCTAAATTATAAATTATAACAGAACTTAAAATTGCTGATACTATAATTAATAATACAACCATTGTTTTTGTTGTTTCTAACGTACTTTCCATACTTTTTCTTAATCCTTGGATACTTTGTATTGTATCTACACCAGATAATTTATTTACATTTGATAAATCTTCATTAGTATATATAGAATCTGGTTTATATTCTAAACCAAGTGATTCATAATATTTTCTTGTTACATTTATTTGTTGATTTTGAGGATCTCTGTTTAATCCTACAATTTCACTTGTATACCAATTATCATCACCAAAAATATGCCATGTTATTTTATCTCCAATTTTCAAATTATATTTTTCTGATAATTTTTCAGTTATATATATTCCATTATCAGATAAATCCATATAATTTTTATTATGGTCTGTATATTTTACATAATCTTTTGCATCATTAACAATTATTGCATTTGTTTCCTTACTATTACCATTTTTAAACTCAATTCCTAATGTCTGTGTTGTATAATTTCCATAATTTTTAATTAAATTTTCATATTGTTCTTGTGAATAATTATTTTGAAGTAATATTTTATATTTAAAATTATTTATTTTACCAAATTCCCAGTCTAAATATGAATTCATTGTATCTAATAATCCAAATGCACATACTAAAAGCATTGTACACCCTGTTACACCTACTATAGCCATAATGCTTCTTCCTTTATTTCTAAATACATCTCTTATATTCCATTTTGTAGATATAGATGATTTTTTAAAAATTCCCTTTGTTGTTAAATCAAATTTTGTATTTTTTACCTTTGGAATCTCCACTCTTAAAGCATCTACTGCAGGTTCTTTTAGAATTTTTCTACATGATAAATATGTTGCAAATGTGACTAATATAACTACTGTTACTGCTAAAATATATACTAATGGTATTATTTGTGTATTATACACAGGAACCTCAAAATAACTCATTTCCATATTTAAAAAATATACTCCTAATGTATATTTTCCAATAATTAGTCCTAAAATGCTTGAAATTAAACTAATAACAAAACCATAACTTACATAATGCAATGTTATTTTATTTATTTTAAATCCTAATGCTTTTAATGTTCCTATTTGTGTTCTTTGTTTTTTTACAAATCTATTCATTGTTGTTACTACAGACAATAATGCAATAAATAAAAACAATAAAGTAAAAATTCCAGAATATGTATTTCCTTCTTCAATTTCTGAGTTATAAGATTCAAATGAAGCACTAGAATTTCTATCTGTTACAGCAATTGCAGATTTAATATTATTTTCAATATTTACAATTGTTTCATTTAATTTTTCTGTATTATCAACATCAACTATTATTGAATTAAATATATAATAATCTTCTATATTAAAATTGGGTATTAATTTTTCTATTGTTTCATTATCTAATTCATCTTTTATAACAGCCGTATTTTCTAATGAAATTTTTTCTTTTAGATTATCATAAATACATTGTTTTGGAAAATTATTTATAGATAAATACATAAATCCATAATCTTTATGTGTTGGAAATAATTCTGTACTATCTTTTACAAAATATACGTGATCTGGTGTATTTACTAGACCAACTACTTTTTGTGTAATTTTGTAATTTTCATATTTAACAGTAATTTCATCACCAACTTTTATTCCTAAATTATTAGCTAAATAGCTATCAAACCAAATACCTTCTTTGTTTTTATTAAATTCTTCACCTTCAACAATATACATTTTTGAAATATTATTTGATTCAATAAAATTTGTTTGAATTATTACATCTTTATAGTTTTCCAAATCCATATTTAATGTTAATACTCTTTCTGCATCATTTATATTTTCTAATTTTTTAACATCTTCTAAATCTTGTTTTGTAAAATTTTCACCTGATAACCATAAATCTTGTAAATTATTTTTTTCGTAAAAATCATCTCCACTTTTCTTCATCCCATCCATATATGCATGTATTCCTGTAAAAACAAATACACCCAAAAATACCATTATAAATATATTTATAAATTGTGATTTATTTATTTTTATATCTCTAAAACATTTTCTTAATAACATTTTTACCATTTCACCTCATCAATCTGTTTTGGATTTTGGTTTGTTTCCACACTTTCTATTGCCCCATTTTTTACTCTTATTACTGTATCTGCTACTTCTGCAAATAAGCTATTATGTGTTACTATTATTACTGTATTTGCTCCATTATTTCCATCACATTGCTTGCGTAACAATTTTAATACTTCAACACCTGTTTTTGAATCTAATGCACCAGTTGGTTCATCACATAATAATAATTTTGGATTTTTAGCTATAGCTCTTGCTATAGAAACTCTTTGTTGCTCCCCACCTGATAATTGGTTTGGAAATTTATTCATATGTTTTTCTAAACCAACTGCTTTTATTGCTTGTTTACTATCTATTCCATTTTTTGAAATATCTTTTACTAAATCCACATTTTCTAATACAGTTAATGTTGGTAATATATTATAAAATTGAAAAATGAATCCAATATTTTCAGCTCTATAATCACTTAATTGATTTTCATTATATTTTGAAATATCTTCACCATCAATTTTTATATTTCCTTTAGTTGGAATATCCATTCCTCCTATTAAATTCAACAAAGTTGATTTACCAGCACCTGAAGGTCCTAATATTACGACAAATTCGCCTTTTTTTATTGATAAATCTACATTGTTTAATGCTTTAAATTCTCTTTCCCCTGTTTTGTAAATTTTACTTACATTTTTTAATTCTACTATATTTTTCATATACCCTCCTTATAATATGAATATTCTTTCACATTTTCAAATATAATTATAATTATTATTTTTACATTTGTCAATACAAATATGAATTATTTTTCATATTTATTGACAATTTTTTATTTTACTATTATAATAAATACTGTAAAAAATTATCATCATATAATTATATAAATTATGAAAGGAGTATTTGCAGTGGGAAGTGCAGAAATACGAGAACCTATACAAAAGCGTTCTATTGAAAAAAAAGAAAAAATTATTCAGGCTGGATTTGAACTAATATGTGAAAAAGGATATTATAATACTAACACAATTGAAATTGCAAAATATGCAGGTGTTTCCACAGGAATTGTATATCAATATTTTAAAGATAAACACGACATACTTATAGCTGGAATTAAATTATATGCCAATTCTATTTTTTACCCTATGTTATCAATTGCAGACGAAAATATAAAAACAAATATTAATACTAAAGACTTTTCTACCATATTAAGAAATATGATAAATAAATTTATAAAAAATCATAAAATCTCCCAAACTGCACATGAGGAATTAATTGCAATGACTCACTCTGATGCAGAAGTAGCTGAATTATTTCACACAGCTGAAATGGAAATGACAAATAAAATAACAAATATTCTTTTAAAAAATGGAGTTTGTAACAATAATCTTACTGAAAAGGTTCATGTTTCAATTGGAATTATAGATAATTTATGTCATGAAATTGTTTATCATAAACATGCAAACTTAAATTACGATAGTATGATTGATATTGTGATTGATTGTATTTGCAAAATATTTAATTTTAATACTTAATACAATATTGTTTTTAAATTTCACATTTTACATTTTATGTTATTTAAATTTTATATACAAAAAAATATAGCCACATTTATTTTGTGACTATATTTTTTTGAATTATGCAATTCCGAATTTTTTCTTAAATTTATCTGCTCTACCACCTGTTGTTTCTCTTTTTAAGTTACCTGTCCAATATGGATGACATTTTGAACAAACATCAACTTTCATTTCTGATTTTGTAGAATTTGTTTTTATAACATTACCACATGCACATATAATTTCTGATTCTGTATAATTTGGATGTAATCCTTCT
>CAKPDY010000010.1 GCA_934149165.1 uncultured Clostridia bacterium
TAATTTTCTATCTCTGCTTTCAAGAATATATTTTATTATAAAGCAACCTAACATACATACAAATTTATAAATTTTTTTCTCCAAATTATTGAATTTTAATCCATCTTTTGTTACAATTTCTTCAAACATAGATATTTTCCTTTCTTTTGTGTTTTCGACAACCACATTGTATTGGATTATCTATGTTTTTTCAATATATTTATTAAAAAATATAAGTAGACAAAATTTTATGTTTATTTTGCCTACTTTAATTTTACACTAACATATGTACTGTTCAAAAGTGGTCGATAACTCAATGTTTTTACTCGTATTTTTTCAAAATTGTTTCAAAAAACGTTCATTGACTTTTTTTTATAATCCATATATCATCAATGCAACTCAAAGATATACTAACACTTAATTAAATATATATTTGAGATTTTTACGAAAGGAGAAACGCTTATGAAAACACTTAATGGAATTGTATTTTTAGAAACAAAAGATATTAGAAAAGCACTAAAGATAGGAAATCAAACATGTTTAGAGCTGTTTCATAGAAAAGATTTTCCTGCTAAAAAAATTGGCAAGTCTTGGCTTGTTATGGAAGAATCTTTTAAGGAGTATTTTAAAAATGTACAAACTGCAAAATTTATGAAAATATACAAATAAGCAAGAACATTAACAAAGATAAAGAATATGAGTTATGCAAGAATTGTGACAAATGCTATGTTTCAAAAAGTTGCAAGGCCGTATTAACTGTTAGTAGAGATACAACAACAGGTAAAATAAACAGAAAATCTTTTGTGGCGGATTCGGAAGAAAAAGCATTAAATAATGCTTTGCAATATAAGTTAGATTTAAATAAAAATGGTGGTCCTAGAATTATTACTAAAAGCAATAAAACTTTAATAGAACTATTAAAACCATGTTTAGATGAGCAATTTAAACTAAATAAAATTGATAAATCTACTTTAAAAAGAAAAACAGATACTTTAACTAAACTTGCAAAAGCAAATTTTTCGAATAAACCTATTGCAAAAGTAACTAGAGATGAGGTTGTAAATTATCTAGCTAGTTTATCTAAGTATTCAACTTCTACAATAAAGCAGATTTATGAGCTACTATGTATAGGATTTGGAGAAGCTGAATAGCAAAAAATAATTTCTGAAAATTTTATGACAGGTTATAAAAGAGTAGAAAAGCCTAAAAGTGAATATGTGTCTCACAAACGAAAATCTTTAACCATTGAAGAAGAACGAAAACTTGTAGAATATTTGAATAATGTAAGTTATAAAGAATGTTCATACAAATATATTCTTCTATGGCAATTAACTACTGGTATGAGAATTTGCGAAACTTTAGTTTTAAATACTAAAACTGATTTTTCTTTTTCAGAAAACCTAGTACATGTTAATAAAACACAAACCAAAGACGAAAATGGAAATATAATTATTGGAGATACTACGAAAACAGAAAATGGTAAACGAATTATAAAAATAAATAACATTAGTAGGCAAATATTAGATAATGCTATCGCACATAAAGTATCTAATTCAAATAATTTTTTATTTTGCAAACCTGATGGAACAATGCATTTAGAAAATTCAATAAACAGTTGCTTAAAAAGAATTGTCTTAAAACTAGGTATTGGTATATACGTAGATTATAATAAAAAAGGCGAATTAATTAAAAAGACTGGTGTTCATACTCATATGCTTAGAGGAACTTTTGCCACAAGATGTGCTGAAGCAAAAATTGCTCCAGTTGTTTTGAAACAAATACTTGGTCATAAAGATATTACTGTTACGATGAAGTATTATATTGATGTTGACGGTTCATTTATTGAATCTGAAACAGATAATGCTATACAGTATTTGATTGATAAAAATATCTTTGGTGTTGAACTTCCTATATCTGATGTCGCGTAATTTTAAATAAAAATTAAAAAAATAATAATTAAATATATGTCGGAACTTTGCAGAATTTTAACGAATATTATCTTAATAATTTCTGCAAAAATGTTCCGCAAACATACACAAAATGTCTGAAAGGTTATTAAATAGGAACTTTTAAGGTGGGTTGTCTAATACTCGCCTCGACCATATTTAAGCAGTAAATTCAATTTACTGCTTATTTTGTCCTATACTACCCCAAAAATTCTACATTACTATTTTCTTTACACATTTTTATTTCTAATACAATCTTCATTAAATTCCTCAGCCAAAATATCCATTTCAATTGAATCATAATATTTTCCATTTACAAATTTACACTTTCTTCTTCTTCCATATTCTTTAAATCCACACTTTTTATAACACTTTAGTGCTCTTTCATTAAATTCCATTAAATTCAATTTCACATTTTTTAAATTTAAATATTTAAAACCATATTCAAGTATTAATTTTATAGCTTCAGTCCCATATCCTTCACCTCTATAATCTTTATTTCCTATAAATACTCCAAGTGTAGCACATCTATTAATGTGATTTATACATTCTAAAGAAATTGTTCCAATCATTTTATCATCATTAATTGTTACAATTACAAAACTTGCTTCAGGTGAATTGTTTTCTTCCAAATATTTCTTTTCTGCATCTAATGTTGTAATTATTCCACTTCTCCCTAAATAATCTGTTGTTTCAAAATCATTTAACCATTCTGTAAATATTTCAGCATCTTCACTATTTCTTGGAGATAAATATATTCTATCTCCTACTAATTTTTTAAAATATTTCATATTATATCCCTCCCATAAATTGAATTTTTCTTTACTTTTTGAAAGTTTTTGAAAAATTTATTTTTTTATAAAAAAAATCTTGCTAAAGAAATCATTAAGACTCCTTTGCAAGACTTTAAAATCTATACATAGTGTAAACAACCATCTATCATAGGTTATTCTATACCGCTCAAAATAAATTATTTCTTAGATATACTCTTAAATATGTTGTTATTGTACCATATTGTTTGTACTGTGTCAAATATATTATTTACATAATTTTTACATATAAATGAATAATATTATTTTTTTTTTGCAAATACTAACCCAAGGTGATATTATATGAAATCAATTTGGTTAGAAACTACAACTGAAAACAACTATCCACAATTACTTAAAAATATATCTGTAGATGTGTGTATTATTAGTGCTGGAATAACAGGTATAGCCCTTGCTTATTTGCTTAATAAACAAGGTATATCTGTTGCATTATTAGAACGTAATAAAATTTGCAATCGGAGTTACAGCAAATACAACTGGGAAAATAACAAGTCAACATGGAATATTTTATGATTATCTTCTAAAAACGTTTTTTAATTTTATCTATATCTAATTACCCTGTACTGTGTTTTAATTAAGATTTTTAATACTGAATCATTTAATGGATATGACCTATGTATTCCAGAAAGATCTAATGTACTACTTAAATTAACTTTACTGTCTGTTAAATTTTGTATATATCCGCTATTCCAAAGAGCTTCTCTTCCGGCATCTGTATATAATCCATATGGATATGTAAATACTTTTAAAATACTTTCATCATCAAGTTTCTCTTTTATTTCTGTGTATGAATTATCTATATCTTCTACCAGTTTTTCTGGAGTTACTGTATTGTATTGTGCATGTGTAAAACCATGTGAATATATTGAAATCAAACCACTATCTTTCATTTCTTTTGCTTGTTCCCATGTGTAATAACCAGGCTTACTTCCAACACAACTGTTTACTACAAACGATGTCATTGGAATATTATACTCTTTTGCTATTTCATAGGCATATTTATAAACACCAGTATAACCATCATCAAATGTTATTACAAAACTCCATTTAGGAATTGCTTTTTTTCCATTTTTATAATCACATAAATCCTGATAACTTATTGGCTTATATCCTATTTTCATTAATCCTGTTATTTGTTTCTTAAAATTTTCCACTGTTGTTTGCATATAATCATCTTCAACCTCAGACTCATCTGCAACTATATCATGGTATACAAATACTGGAATTTGTAAATTTTTTTCATTTATATAATATGTGTTATTAACTGTTGCAATTTCATAAATTATAAAACATATTATTGCAAAAATAATAATTAAAATTATACTTAAAAATATTTTTTTATTTGTTTTCTTTTTTAATTCTTGTTCTTTCATTTTTTCTCCTCGTAAAAAAATAGGAAAAGAAAAACGTCCCATTTTCCTTCCCCTTTTTCCTTTTTAATAATTTTCTGCTTTAATCTCAAAATATGATTGTGGGTGTGCACAAACAGGGCAAACATCTGGTGCTTGTTTTCCAATTACAATATGTCCACAATTTCTACATTTCCAAATTTTGTCTCCATCTTTGCTAAATACTAGTCCATTTTCTATATTTTCTAGTAATTTTTTATATCTTTCTTCATGTTCTTTTTCTATTTTTCCTACTTCTTCAAATAAAAATGCAATATGGTCAAACCCTTCTTCCTTAGCTTCTTTTGCCATTTTTTCATACATATTTGTCCATTCATAATTTTCCCCTGCTGCTGCATCTTTTAGGTTTTCTTTTGTTGAAGGTATTTGTCCATCATGTAGCAACTTAAACCATAGTTTAGCATGTTCTTTTTCATTATCTGCTGTTTCTTGAAATATAGCCGCTATCTGCTCATATCCATCTTTTTTTGCTTTGCTTGCATAATATGTATATTTATTTCTTGCTTGTGATTCACCAGCAAATGCCTCCATTAAATTTTTTTCTGTTTTAGTTCCTTTTAAATTTTCCATAAAACTCAAACCTCCTAAATATTTTTATTCATTTTTTAATCTTTCTGCTCTATCTGCTGCAATTAAGTTATTAATCATTTCATCTAAATTTCCATTTAAAAAATCGTCCATTTGATATATACTCATTCCTATTCTATGGTCTGTAATACGACCTTGTGGATAATTGTATGTCCTTATTTTTTCACTTCTATCTCCTGAACCTACTTGAACTTTACGTGCTGTTGATACTTTTTCATCTATCTTTGCTTGTTCTTGTTCATATAGTCTTGAACGTAGTAATTTCATGGCATATTCTCTATTTTGAAATTGTGATCTTTCTGTTTGACATTCTACTACAATTCCTGTTGGAATATGTGTAAGCCTAACTGCTGATGATGTTTTATTAACATGTTGTCCACCTGCCCCTGATGCTCTAAAAACATCCATTTTTACATCTGCAGGATTTATTTCTATTTCAACATCTTCAACAACTGGTAATACTGCAACTGTTGCAGCTGATGTATGAATTCTTCCACTACTTTCAGTTTCAGGAACTCTTTGAACTCTATGTGCACCACTTTCAAATTTTAGCCTACTATATGCACCTTTCCCTGTAATCATAAATGAAATTTCTTTATATCCTCCTAAACCTGTTTCATTTTCATTTAACACTTCCAATTTCCAATGTTTTCTTTCACAATACATTGAATACATTCTAAATAAAGTTCCTGCAAATAAAGCTGCTTCATCTCCACCTGTTCCAGCTCTAATTTCACAAATTACGTTTTTATCATCATCAGGATCTTTTGGAATTAACAACACTTTTAGTTCTTCTTCTAAAACAGGTATTTTTTCTTTATTTTCCAACATTTCCATTTCTGCAAGTTCTTTTAATTCTGGATCATTCATCATTTCTTTTGCTTCTTCATACCTTTGTTTTGTCGCTTTATATTCTCTATATTTTAACACTATTGGCTCAATTTCTGCATGCTCTTTCATATAATTTCTCCAATCTGTTTGATTGGCTATTACTTCTGGATCACTGATTTTTACAGTTAAGTCCTCATATTTTTTTTCAACATCTTCCAGTTTTTGAAACATAAATAATATCTTCCTCTCTTTCGCCTTTTTTAGCATAATACTCATTTTCTAGGCATTTTTTATAACTTTTCTTATTATACAGTATTTTTACAATTTATGCAAGAAAAAAATTTTAAGGAAGAGCCTTAAAGCTCTTCCTTTCTATAGCTAACTATTTAACTGTAGCAGTCTTATACTCACCTGAAGTACCTGTAGTATATGTATATGAACCAGTATTAGGTTTTGCACTTAAAGCTCTAGTTTTACCTTTAACTGTACCACCATACATATTTACAGTTGAACTACTAATATTTATTCCATAAGCATCACTTACTATAACAGGTGTTGTTGAATCTCCATTTGCACCAAAAGTCAATGTTCCAGAACTTTCAACTGCCATTCCTCTAGGAGCATATGTTGTTGAACCTTTTGAAGCCGTAATACTTGCCCTTGTTATATTTGCAGTTCCACCAACAATTCTTATAGCAATTATAGTTGGATCTGAAGTTCCAAGGTTAGTTGCTGTAACATTAACACCTCCTCCTGTCATTGTTAATGTTGCTCCACTTCCAATATGTATACATCTATAATTTCCGGAAATAGTACCTCCACTAATAACTAACTTACTTCCACTTCCTTGTATATTTACACTTATATTTTTCATTGATGATGTAGAAGTATTTGAAATAGTACCACCTTTAATATATGTTTCAGTATTAGCAGTTTTATTATCATAAATAGCTTTACCAGTAGATGTAATAGTTCCTCCTGAAACTGTTAGCTTTTTCTTATTTACTATTGCACTTCCATTACCTGTTCCTTTTATTTTTATAGAAGAACTACTTACTGTAAGTGTTCCGTTATTTGTTATAACTGAACTTGTTCCTGTAATTGTACCACTACCACTTAAAGTTAATGTTCCATTATTTTCTAATGTTTCTGAGCCTAGGGTTATTGTATATGAACTTGTGTTTAATGTAAATGTTTTACCAGATGGAACAGTTACTCCTCCTTCACTTACATTGTCTATTAATTCAATTGTTGAACCTGATGATGCAGAACTTAATGCAGTTTGTAATGAACCATATAACCTAGTTCCAACTTTCGCAACTCCTGAATCAAGATATGCTCTCTTATATCCATCACTTTCATTAACAGTCATAGACATTCCTGAACGTATTGTAGTAGGATATTTATTTGTTGCATCTGTTCTTCCATATATTTCACCAGCATAGAACTTAAATGTAGATGTTCCAGCATCATAATATCCATAATCTTCTGCCACAACACTTGGATTTGTTGAACTAAAGTTACTACTGCTACTACCAAATGTTACAGTTCCACCACTTACTGTTATGCCTCTATAGTTAGACATAATATTACCACCTGTTAAATTTAAACTACCAGTATACACTCTTATAGCAATACCATCTGAAGATGTTGCTTTTACATATGTTGATGATACTTCTCCAGAAATATTTATTGTTCCATTTCCAGCATTCCATATACCATTTTTACCATATACTTTTCCGCCACTCATTGTAATTGTACTTGTATTATTATAAATACCATTTCCTGAACTACTTGTAATTTGTCCATCACTTACATTTACAGTTCCTGATGTACTATAAATACCACTACCACTTGCAGTATTAATTGTAGTTCCTGATTGTGAAATAGTACCTCCTGAATTATTGTAAATACCATTTCCACTTCCTGTACATGTTATAGTACCTCCACTTGCATATATTTTTCCTGTTGTTTTATTATAAATACCCTCTCCAGAAGAACTACAATTTATAGTACCTCCTGAATAGTATACATTTCCTGTACTAATATTTGCAACTGCGTATTTTGTTGATGAATTATTATTTATTGTACCTCCTCCTATACTTAAAACACCTGTACTATTGTTTGCAATTACAGAACTTCCACCTGATGTTTGATTATATGTTCCATTTGAAATAATAACCTTACCTGATGAATTGTTATAAATACAATTTGAATTTTCAGATGTAATTTTAGTATTTCCGTAAATATATACTGCATTTCCACTACTTGCACTTGATGTATTTATTTTTGTACTTACACTTTCAATACCCATATTAGTTGCATTTATAGTTGTACCATTTATGGTTAAACATCCACTTGTATCATTATAAATACCTTTATAACTTGACTCTACATTTATTCCTGTTTGAAGTGTTAATGTTCCATTATTTTTAATTGTATATCCAGATGTTGATGTACTATTCAATACTGCTGTTTGTGTGCTAGACTTACTATTTTTAATTGTTAATGTTCCATTATTATTTACAACTGGTGATGTTCCTGTTGATTTTAATGTATATCCATTTAAATCAAATATAACATTTTTTGTTGATGGAACATCTAATAAAGTATTTCCACTTGTAGCATTTCTTAATAAGTCAATTTCATCTCCACTTTTAGCTGCTTCTACTGCTTCTGCTATTGTACTATATTGTGTAGTTCCAATTGCAGCTATTGCTTGTTCTAGGTATGCAATACTTGTATAAGTAGATTCACTATCCCATACAACCATATACCCTGTACGTGGTACAACAGTTTGTGCATTTTTATCATATGCCACTTTTTTACCTTTTATAATACCATTATAAAATTGTAATGTTCCACCTGACATATAAATACCTTTTAATTCACCCATAATTATAGGGTTAGTATTGCTTAATGTTGCACTTGATGAACCTATTGTTACTATTTGGTTATTTCCGCCAATACCATGATTGCTTTCACTTTTTACAGAACCTGAAATTACTTTTACAGTTCCATTACTATATATACCATAACTTGTTGCAACAATTGTTGCTCCATCTACTTCAACTGTACCTGTACTATTATTTACTATTCCACAATTTGTAGAATTTATAGTTGTACTTCCACTAACTAAAACTTTACCTGTAGAATAATTATAAACAGCTGAATTTGAATTACTTTCTGTACTTGCAGTATCATTAATTGTAACTTTTGAACTTCCTGTTATTGTTACACCAGCAGTATTTGAACTTGTTGTTCTATTTAATACTGCATATTCTTTTGAAGTTATAGTACAACTATTAATTGTTAATGTACCTGTTGCAGAATTTTCAACACCTCTATAATTAGATGTTATTGTTGTACTATTTGAACATGTACATGTTCCTGCATTATAAATTACTTTTCCTTTAGCAGTTGTATTTGAAGTTAATGTTTCTGTATTTTTTAGTACAGCTTTATTAACATTTAATACACCATCACTATTATTTGTTATAGTATTTTTTCCACTTGCAGTAATTGTACCTGAATTTCCGCTTATTGTTAATTTTCCGTTATTAACAATTCCTCCAGAAGTTCCACTAAACGAGATTATAGTACTACTATTTAATTTTAATGTTACAGTATTTCCAGTTTCTAATGTTGCAGTTTTAGTTTCAGATATAGTTTTAGCACTTGCTTCAATTGTATCTCCTGTTGTATTTACATTATCTAATGCAACACTTAATTCTGCGAAATATGAACCTGTTGTATTATTGTAATAATTTTTAATTACTAAAGTTGCAGTTTCTCCTTTTACAGTTTGAACACCATAATTTGTTGGTACACTTGTAACTGTTCCATTAATAGCATCTGTACCACATATTTTACCATCATAGTAATTAAATGTACCAGTTGAACTTACACCTCTTGTTGTTCCATTAATTTTTATTCTTGTTTCATTAGGAGTATTACTTGAATTTCCTAATGTTAATGTTGCATTATCTCCTACTAATATACCATAAGCACCTGCATTTATTTCTACAGCTGTTATATTAACTTTTGCTATATTTGCTTTAATACCATGTGTACCTGCATTAATTGTTGCAGTATTAATATTTACTGTAGTAGTTCCTGTAGTACTTTCATCTACAACACCTATAGTATCATTTGATGTTATAGTTGCTCCATTACTAATATTTACTGTTGAAGCCCCTGTTATATGTACTGTTGCATATTTAGATGTAATTGAAGTTCCTGCTATTTTAACTGTACCAGATGTTGTAAGTATACCTCTACCATTTTCTGTTACCATAGTTTGATTTGATAAATTCAATGTTCCACTATTTTCTATAATAGCTATATTACTTGTTGAAGTATTATTAATTTTTCCTCCAGTAGAACCACTACTTGTTATTTGTAAACTTCCTTTATTTACTATAGTACTTCCACTACTTGAATTTAAAGTATAACCTGATAAATCTAATTTTATATTTTGATTACTTGAAATTGTAGCAACAGTAGTTTGTAAGTTTACATTTTTAAGCATTGTTATTGTACTTGTATTTGTTCCAGCATAATCAATTGCATCTTGAAGATTTGTATAATATCTGTTACCAATTTTACAAACTGGTTTTCCCAGTGTTGCAACCTCATAACTTGTTCCATTTATAGTTTCTTTTGAATAACAAATATTATATCCAGTTTGTGTAGTTACTTTTTCTAATCCTACTGCATTTATAGCAACCTTTCCTACTAATTTACCATCATAGAATTTTATAGTTTGTGTTTTTCCTCCATCTGTTCCTGCTGTATCTGTATATGTTCCAACACCAAAGTCTGTTCCCATTATTGTTGGGCTTGTTACACTTGGGGTTCCTCCATCTGTTCCCAATTCTAATGTACCTTCATCTAAACAAATTCCTTTTGCATTTTCTCCATTTAAACTATCTGTACATTCAATTGTTCCTCCTTTTATATATGCTTTTGCACTTGCACTATTTATTCTAATTCCCATTGGATGTTGGTCTGCAGACCTTTTATTTGAACCATTTACTGTTATTGTACCACTGTTCATTGTTAATACTACATTACTTGAAATATATATTCCTCTATATACTGATGTTATTGTAGCACTACTTATTGTTAAAGTTGAATCTGCTCCTTGAATATTTATTGTATATCCATTTGGTCTATAATTTTGTATTGTTCCACTACTTACTATTGTTGTTGCTCCTTGTGTTTTACTATAAATTGTATGTACTGATGTTCCTAAACTTTGTCCTGATGTTCCAGATATTACTGTTCCTCCTGATACTGTTAATTCACTATTATTTATAATTGTATGATCTTCCCCTGTTGTAATTATTTTTCCTGATTGTACTTTAAATACTCCATTATTAGTTACTGCACTGTTACTACTTGTAACAGCTCCTCCTCCTGTTGTATCTCTAAATACCAATGTTCCATTATTTGTAATACCATTTGTTGCTGTTATTGTATTTCCATTTAAATCAAGTATAATAATTTTTCCAGATGAAACTGTTCCTATACTATTTGTAGTATGTGTTTTTACAATATCTACTTTTGTTTGTGTATTATCTTCCACAAAATCAAATGCATTTTGCACTGTTTTAAAATATCTTAATCCAATTTTTGCTACAGGAATTCCTAATGTTGCAACTTCACAAACATTTCCATTTATAGTTTCTTTTGAATAACAAATATTATATCCAGTTTGTGTAGTTACTTTTTCTAATCCTACTGCATTTATAGCAACCTTTCCTACTAATTTACCATCATAGAATTTTATAGTTTGTGTTTTTCCTCCATCTGTTCCTGCTGTATCTGTATATGTTCCAACACCAAAGTCTGTTCCCATTATTGTTGGGCTTGTTACACTTGGGGTTCCTCCATCTGTTCCCAATTCTAATGTACCTTCATCTAAACAAATTCCTTTTGCATTTTCTCCATTTAAACTATCTGTACATTCAATTGTTCCTCCTTTTATATATGCTTTTGCACTTGCACTATTTATTCTAATTCCCATTGGATGTTGGTCTGCAGACCTTTTATTTGAACCATTTACTGTTATTGTACCACTGTTCATTGTTAATACTACATTACTTGAAATATATATTCCTCTATATACTGATGTTATTGTAGCACTACTTATTGTTAAAGTTGAATCTGCTCCTTGAATATTTATTGTATATCCATTTGGTCTATAATTTTGTATTGTTCCACTACTTACTATTGTTGTTGCTCCTTGTGTTTTACTATAAATTGTATGTACTGATGTTCCTAAACTTTGTCCTGATGTTCCAGATATTACTGTTCCTCCTGATACTGTTAATTCACTATTATTTATAATTGTATGATCTTCCCCTGTTGTAATTATTTTTCCTGATTGTACTTTAAATACTCCATTATTAGTTACTGCACTGTTACTACTTGTAACAGCTCCTCCTCCTGTTGTATCTCTAAATACCAATGTTCCATTATTTGTAATACCATTTGTTGCTGTTATTGTATTTCCATTTAAATCAAGTATAATAATTTTTCCAGATGAAACTGTTCCTATACTATTTGTAGTATGTGTTTTTACAATATCTACTTTTGTTTGTGTATTATCTTCCACAAAATCAAATGCATTTTGCACTGTTTTAAAATATCTTAATCCAATTTTTGCTACAGGAATTCCTAATGTTGCAACTTCACAAACATTTCCATTTATAGTTTCTTTTGAATAACAAATATTATAACCTGTTTGTGTAGTTGTAATACCTAATCCTATTGTATCTATAGCATTATTACCTTTTATTACACCATCATAAAATCTTATTGCCTTAGTTGTTTGGTTTGTATCATTTATAGAAACTCCATAATCATCACCAAATATGCTTGGGTTAGTTTCTGATACACTTCCACCAGAAACACCTATGTTCAATATACCACCATCAACAACTATTGCCTTTGATACTATAGTTTCTCTACTTGCTGTACTTAACACAGCTTCACTACAACCAACACTTCCACCTTTAATATTTGCAACTGCTGTTTCATTAATTCTTATAGCTATTGGATTTGCCACAACATCTTTTTGAGGTATTACTGCTACTTGACCAGATTCCATTGTTAATTCTGCTGTACTAGACAAATATATGCCTCTATAATATGAAGATATTAATGTATTTGTACCTTCTATTTTTATTGTAGAACCTGCAACTTGTGAGCTTAATGCATATCCAGAAGTTGAAGTATTTGTAATTTTCGCACCATCTTTTATTACTAAATTTGCCTTATTATTTAAATTAATAATTGTATGTCCACTTCCAGTACTATTTATAGTAGCACCTGAAACAGTTAAGTTTCCATCATTTTCTATAGTATCTGAACTTCCACTTGATGTTAATGTACCACCAGAAATTGTTGCTGTACCATTATTTGTAATTGTTACATTATTTAAAGTAATAGTTTTTCCGTCTAAATCTAAAATTATATTTTTAGTAGCTGGTATCTCAACTCCTGTAGTTTCTGTAATATTTGCTAAAGGTTTTATTGTATTTCCATTACCAGAATATTGAGTAGCACTATTCAATAAAGCGTAATTTTTTACAAATGTACCTGATGTATTATATTCAGAATAATTAGCCTTTAAAATATTTATTTGTTTATATGAAACATTTCCAGCACTATCTTTTGCCCATATATAAAATTCTCCAGATTCATTTGCAGAAAATTTAACACTTACAGGTTCTGTAACACTAGAATCACTAACTTTATACCAAATATTGGTATCTGATGTATCTGTTACAACAGTTGATGATTCAGTTTCAGGCTCTGTATTTTTAGTTGTTATTCCCCAATATTCAATACCTGATACAGTATCTGTTAATGTTGCCAAATATTTATTTCCTTGTACAAAATCATTATTATTTAATGCTATTGTAGGACCTTTATTATCAAATATAAATGGACCTTTTACTGTATAATTTTTATCATCAACAACAGTTCCTGAAATAACATTTCCTGCTGTATCTGATATTTCATCTATCCATAAATATCTTTCACCAGTAATTGTATCTCCTATATTAAAACTTGTTCCACTTGTATATGGCATCCAACTTCCACCTGATAATTTTGTATTACTTGTTGATAAATAATACCTATAATTATTTGATGAACTTAATCCACTTCCACCTTTATCTGCAACTGTTATTGTTACATCTTTATTTTTACATACCTTATCTGTTAATTCAGGTGAAACTGTAATTGTTGGTACTACATCTTCTTTACGTATGATTATACTAGAAGTTCCAGATTCAAAATTATTATTTTTAGCTTTAAAATATATTGTATTATCTCTATTAACTGTAAATGTTATTGTTGATGTAGCCATATTTATTTCTTTAGTTTGCCATGTTCCACCTTCTTCAACTTTCCAGTAATATTGTGTAATTCCTTCTCCTGGTGATTCACAACTTAAAGTTACCACAATATTTTGATTTGACCAATCACCACTATTATATGTTGTTCCATCTAATAATTTAGCACTAATAATTGGTGCTGATATTCCCAGTGTCGCTGTTTTATACACATTAGAACCTATATTTTCTGTTCCATAAACAATACAATATTTTTCCTCTGTTTTTGTAACAGTTCCACTTATTGCATCTGTTACACCTTTTACAATACCATCATAGAAATTAAATGTACCACTATTTTTTATACCATATGTTAAACCTTGCACCACAGGTGAATCTGATGATGGAACTCCACCACTTGTTCCTAATGTTAATGTTCCAGTATTATTTACTGCTACTTTATTTGTTGCAATTACTGTACCATTTGTTATTTGTAATGTTCCAATATTATTTATTGTATAATAACTTGTTGAATTACTTGTGTTTTCTACTTCAATGTTAGTATTAATTTTCAATGTTCCATTATTAGTTATTGTATTTCCACCACTTGCTGTAATTTTTCCTGTTCCTTGTTCAAAACTTAAAGTAATTCCTTTATTAACTACAATTGGTGCTGTTCTTGTTAATGTATAACCTTGTAAATTAATTTTTACATTTTTACTTATAACTGCAGTTTCATTTTCAACTTCAGTAGGATTTTTCAATAAATTTAATATATTTCCTGAATCTGCGTCATTTGCTGCATTTGTTAAGTTTGTATAATATATTTGCTTTGTTTCATTATACCAATTTGGTTCTAATGGAATAAATGTTTTTACTGCTTCTGTTGCACCATTTCCAACACCATCTTTTGCCCAAATATAATATGTTTTTGTATCTGATGGCTTAAATGTAACAACTACACTTTCCGCATTTTCCACTGGATACCAACAATTTAAAGTATTACTACTTGTTGTTATTGTAGAACTTGTATTTGTAGGTGCAACATTTTCATCTGTTATTGCCCAATATGAAACACCAGATGATTTATCTGTTAATGTAATTTCAACATTGTTTCCAGCCACTGGAGCTGATGGATTTAATGTTGCTGTTGGTCCTTCTGTTTCTTTTCTTATTATTATACTGCTTTCTTCAGACTCAAATATTCCACTTTGTGCCTTAAAGTAAATAGTTTCATTTCTATTACTTGTAAATGTAATTTTTCCAATATTATTTGAACTTGTTAAATGAGATGTTTTCCATTCACCTGTTTCTCCTTCTTTCCAGTAATATGTTACTCCATTTCCCGGATTATCTATTGTTAATGTTACATATACATTTTCATTTGTCCAATCACCACTATTATATGTTGTTCCATTTTCAAATTTAGCTGTAATAATTGGTTTTGAAATACCCAATTTTACTACTTTATAATCATCTTCTGTATAATACCTACAAATATAATTATCTTCTGTTTTATTTACTTTTCCACTTAATTCTGCATTTTTACCTTTAATAACACCATCATATAATTCTACATTTCCATTATTTATAATACCATATGTTAAACCTGTTATTTCAGGTTGTTCTATACTTGGTACTCCACCTTTTTCACCAACTATTATATTTGCAGAATTATTATAAATACCTGAACCATTTGTAGATATAATATTTCCTGTTATAATCTTCACAGTTCCATTATTATATACAACACTTCCACCTATTGATGAATATGTATTTTCCAATATAGCATTTGAATTATTTAATATTATTGTTCCATTATTTTTCAATGTATTACTTGCTGATGATGTAATTTTTCCACTAGAATTAATATTTAACTCTTTATCACTGTCAATATTAATTAAATTTGACTTTGTTATTGTTTTTCCATTTAGATTTATAGTTAAATTCTTATTTATAGTAACTTCTCCAGAATCATTATTATCTTTAATAACAGTAATTGTATCATTGTCTTGTGAATCTCTTACAGCTTGGCTTAATGTTGTATAATAAATATTTGTTCTTTCAATTTTATAATTTGCATCACCCACTGTAAATTTTCTAGCATATTTACTTACACCATTTCCTACAAAATCTTCTACCCAAATATAATATGTTCCAGCATTTTTTGGAATAAATGTTAATGTACAATCATTTGATTTTCCAACAGGATACCAATATCCACATGTACTTGTTGAATATGTATTTGTTGAACTTACTTTTTCTGGTTCTGAATTTGTAGTTGTAACTCCCCAATAAATAATACCAGAAATTTCATCTTGTGCTTTTATAGTTATTTCATTGTTTACAGCATAACTTTGTGCTGTAATATCTACTGTTGGTGCTAAATTATCAAAAGTAAATAAATTTGATGTTACATAATAATTATTATCTATAGATTTATCATAATTACTTGAATTTCCTGCATTATCTTTTACCTGTTTTACCCATAAATATCTTGTTCCATTTAATCCACTTCCTATATTAAATGAACTATTAGGAGTATATGTTTTCCAACTTCCCCCTGCTAATACAGTTTCACTTGTTGATAAATAATATTCATAACTATTACTATTACTTAAATTACTTCCACCATTTTCAGTAATTTTTATTGTAATATTTTCATTTTTTTCTACACTGTTTCCATTTGGAACTATTTGAATTTGTGGCTTTTTAGTATCTTTTCTAATCCAAATATTACTTTCAGATGACTCAAAATTACTATTTTTTGATTTAAAGTATATCTTTGAATCCATATCATCTGTTATAGTTATTTCTGCTTCATTATCTGTAGTATTTAATTCATTCCATTCGCCATTTTCACCAATTTTATAATAATATGTTACCCCTTCACCTGGTGAATCTGTATTTAGCTTAATATATACATCTTTATTAATCCATTTTCCACTTATATAATCTTTTCCAAATACATTAACCTCTTTTGCTGTTATTATAGGTGCACTAATTCCAAGTGTTGCAACTTCACAAACATTACTATTTATTGTTTCTTTTGAATAACATATACTATAACCTGTTTCAGTAATTGTAACACCTAAACTTGCTTCATCTATAGCTGTTTTTCCTTTTATTACACCATCATAAAATTTTATTGATTTAGTTGTTTGGTTAGTATCATTTAAAGCAATTCCATAATCATCACCAAAAATACATGGATTAGTAACATTTACTAAATTACCTGGTTCTCCAATATTTAATGTACCACCATCAACTGTTATTCCTTTTGATATAATATTTTCTCTATTTTCAGTAGATAAATTCTTTTCGTCACAACTTATAGTTCCTCCTTCAATGTTTGCCACTGCTGTTCCTGTAACCCTTATTCCTATTGGGTTTGCTGAAATATTGTTTTGTGGTAATACATCTACTTTTCCAGATGTCATTCTTAATTCCACATTATTAGATAAATATATACCCCTATAATAAGAAGAAATTAATGTTTCTGTTCCATCTATTTTTATTGTAGAATCTGTAACTTGTGAACTTATTGCATATCCAGAAGTTGAAGTATTTGTTACTTTTGCACCATTATTTATTACCAAATCTGATTTATTATTTAAGTTAATAATTGTATGTCCACTTCCAGAGCAACTTACTGTACTTCCAGAAATTGTTAATGTTCCATCATTTTCAATAGTATTAGATGTTCCACTTGAATTTACTACTCCTCCTGAAACTGTTGTTATACCAGTATTTGCAATAGTAACTCCATTTCCAGTATTATTTACAGTACCACTTAATATTGTTAATGTTCCAGTATTTTTTATAGTATTTAAATTAATACTTGTTAATTCACCTGTTTGTTGTGAATTTTCAATTTCCAATGTACCATTATTACTAATTATTGCACCATTTAAAGTAACTGTTTTTCCATTTAAATTAAGTATGAATTTTTGTGTTTCTAAAATATTTGATGTTGTAGTTTCTTGTGTTGAATTTAATACTTTAATTGTATTTGGATTTTGTATATTTGCATTTTTGCTATTTTCTATTGCTACATTTAATTTTTCAAAATAACTTCCAGTAGTTGTATTTTGATAATTTGCAATTACCAAAATAGCAGTTTTTATACCATTTTCTTCTGTCTGTTGAACATTATAACCAGTTGGCATATTATTTATGTTTCCTACTATTGTACTATCTTCGGCTGTTATAACGCCATCATAAAAATTAAACTCTACTTCACTATTTACATCTATTCCATTTGTTTTTCCTTTTATTTTTGGAGAATCTATTTTTACTATTTCATCATTTTCTCCTAATGTAACACTTCCAGCTTGTGCCTTAATTGCCTCTCCTGTAGTGCTTTCAATAACTCCTCCTTTTACAATAACACTTCCATTACTATTTATACCATTTGCATCACCTATTACTGTTCCATTTTCAACTGTAACATTTCCAGATGTTGTATTTTTTATAGCATTTATTTTACCTTTTATAGTTCCATTTTTTATTTCTAATGAACCATTATTTTCAATTGATGAACCTAAAGTTGATTGTATACAACCATTTCCAACAGTATCTGTTATTTGTAATGTTCCATTATTTGTAATTGTTGTTGATATAGAATTAACCTGTTTTCCAGCTAAATCTATTATTACATTTTTATTTGAATCTATATTTACTGTTTCTGTAACACTTGAAATTAATTCAATTGTTTTTAATGTTGTACCTGCATCATTTATTGCATTTTGTAATGTTTCATAATATGTTGTAACACCATTATATGTAATTTTTGCAACAGCCTTTGTCCATTGTGCATACAATACTATAGATTTATTTTCTGTATATGTTTCACCTAAGTCATAATGTGTTCCAGTTCCATCATTTTTTGTATTCCATCCATTATGAACATAATTTTCTTTTGTTAATTTTGTAGATAATAAATTTATATCCACATCTTTTACTTTTTCTTGGTTTTGTATAGATGTTTCAATTGCATTATTTGTATTATATTTTATTTCATATATTACATTAAACTCATTTGATACTTGAACATTTTCATTTCCAGCATTATCTATAACTTTTGTCCAAACATAATATTTTCCACCTTCTGTAAAATTACTAATTTGGCTATTATTTATTGTTTGTACCCATTGTGTTGGTTGTGTTTCATTACTTGTACTCCATGCATACTCTATAGTTTTAATTCCACTTCCACCTTCATCTGTTGCTGTAATTTCAGAATTTAATGTTATATCTGTACTTTCAACTCCTATTACAAATTTTCCTCCATTTGGATTTAATTCTGCATTAGGTGCTGTTTTATCTACATTTATGTAATATGTTTTTGTTATTTCATTTGTGCCATCTGTTGTTATTAATTCAATTATATATTCACCATTTTCTGTTTCTATAATAGTATTTTGTGTATATGTTGTTCCATTTACTTTATATGTAGTATTTTCAGTACTTCCTTGTTCAAGTTTAATATATAAATTTGTATTTATCCATGTAACATTTTCACTATCAGTTGAAGCATTAATTATTTTTCCATTTTCTGAATCTTCTTTTATTGTTATTGTTCCTATATCAAAATCTGTTGTTGTAACTGTTGTAATTTCAGATTCACTAGTATTTCCCTCTTTATCTGTAGCTTTTGTTTTTATTTCATATTCTGTATTTTTATCTAATCCTTCAAATACATTTGTATCTTGCCAATCTGACCATTCTCCGTCCTTTTTTATAGAATATTGAACTTTATCAATTCCAGAACCATCATCTGTTTGATTTGAAATTACAGTAATTTTACTTGATGTTGGTGTTCCTGTTGGTGGTGTAGTAGTTGGTGGTGTTTCATCTTTCCATTGTGCAGTATATTTCTTATTTCCTGTAGAACCTTTTGTAATAACTACATTTTGTACAACATTAGTTTTTCCATATTCTAACCATCCTTTAAATGTATAACCTGTTTTACTTGGATTTATTAATGTAATATCATCTGTTTCAACTGTATATTTTGTTGGGTTTGTACCATTTACACTTCCCCCATCTAAAATATAATTTATACTATATTCAATTATATTCCATTTTGCATATACTGTTATATCTCCTATTTGAGTTGAACTAATATTACTTATTAAATCTGTAAATTCTTCATTTGTATACCAACCATCAAATTCATAACCATTTTTTGTTGGGTTATATAATGTAGCACCTTCTCCATATTCATATTTTTGTTTATTTAATTCATTATTTATACCACCATTTAAATTATAATTAATATTATAACTACAAGCTCCCCATACAGCATATAATTCTATTGATTCATTTTCTGTATATTTTGAACTTTTTGCATAATCAACATTCTGTGAATTTGAATTTTTAGACCAACCTTTAAATTCATAACCTAATTTTGTTGGTTCTTCTGTAGTTATAATCAATTCATCATTTGCCCATTTAACTTGGTTTTCAATATTTCCTTCTCCACCATTATTATTGTACTTAATTTCATATCCAATTTTATACATATTAGATATTTCAACTTTTTTATTACCTGCAATATCTGTAGCACTTACAAATAAATAATAATTTCCACCTTCTACTTGTTTTGTAATAGTTTGTTCATTACTACATTCTTCCCATGATGTTGGTTGTACTTCATTACTTGTACTAAAACCATATTCAACTTTATTTAAACCACTTCCACCTTCATCTGTTACAGTAATTTTTCCAATAATTTCTTTTGTAGTTTTTCCAACATTTATCACATATTCTCCACCATTATTTTCAATTTGAATTACTGGTAAAGTTGTTTCTTTTTTAATATTAATACTCTCTATTTCTGATTCAAAATTTGCATTTTTTGCTTTAAAATATATAGTATCATTCATATTATCTGTAATTACTAATATTGACTTATTATTTTCAGTTTCTATTTGTTGCCATTCACCATTTTCACCTATTTTGTAATAATTAGTTATACCATCCCCTGGATTTATTGTTTCTATTTCAATATAAATATTATCATTTGTCCATTCACCACTTGTATAATCTGAACCTGTTGAATCCGTATGTTTTGCCTTAATTATTGGTGTTGAAATTCCAAGTGTTGCTGTTTTTATTGTATTCTCGGAAATAGTTTCTTCACCATAAATTACAATATATCCAGTTTCAGAATTTACTTTTCCACCAGTAATTGAATTTTGTTCACCTTTCACTATTCCATCATAGAAATTAACAACTGCTGTATTACTTATACCCGTATATTTTCCTTCTATTAATGGTTTATTTATATTAGGTATTCCATCTTGTGATACACCTAATTGTAAAATACTATTTGATGTATTTAAAATTACAGGTTTATCATTTTGTGTATTTTTCATTGTTCCATTTTTTATTGTTACATTTGAAGATGTATTTATTATTGTTTCCATATTTTCATTTCCGTTATCTATAATTCCATTTTCAATTGTAACATTTGACCCATTTAACGCATTTATAGTTCCATGTATTACTGCATTTTCACTTGTTATATCAACATTTGCACTATCTGAATTTATTGAATATACTGTTTTTCCTGTGTTATTTGAATCCACATTTATTGTTCCACCATTTATAGTTACATTTCCAGCACCTGCTTTTATTGCAGAAATAGTTGTTTGATTGCTTTCATCACTTGCTGTAACATTTATATTTCCAGAATTTATTACTATTTTAGCATTTGTAGCACTTTCATCATTTACTATTCCATTATTTCCAGTTGAATTTATTGTAATATTATTTATAGTTAAACTTGAATTTAATTTATTTAAAATTACACTATTAGCTGAATTACTTAAAACTCCTGTTCCTATTGAATCTGTTATAATTAATGTTCCTGAATTTTCAATTCCATTTCCAGTATTTGAACTTAAAGTTTTTCCATTTAAATCTAATGTAATATTCTGATTTTCATTAACTACAATATTTTCCACAACTGATGTTTTTAGTATTGTAATTGTAGCAGTATTATTTTCTGAACTATTTATTGCATCTTGTACATTCATATAATAAGTCACATTTCCATCTATTGTACAACTTGCAACTGCTGTTTCCCATTGTGCAAATAATTCTATTGCTGAATTTTCTTTATATGTACTTCCAAAATCATAATGCACTCCAGTTCCTTCTGCACTTGTATTCCATCCCATATGTACATATCCTGGTTTTGTTAAAACATTATCTTTTATTATTATATCTTCATTAAATACCTTTTTATCACTAGTAGAAAAATCTTCAACTGCTCCATTTTTATTATATTTTATTTCATAATTAATATAATATGGTTCAGATACACTAATTAATTCATTTCCAGCATTATCTGTTACTTTAACCCACAAATAATATGTTCCACCTTCTAAGGATTTTACTATTTGTGTATTGTTTTGTAATACTGTCCAACCTAACTCATCTGGTTGTTGTTCATTACTTACAGACCATGCATATTTTACAGTATTTACTCCACTTTCATTATCTTGAGCCAATATATTTGTTGAAACATCTACAGCAGAATTATTAGCCAATATTATATATTCTCCACCATTATTTTCTATAGTAGCTGTTGGATTTATTTTATCTACATTTATGTAATAAATTGTTTTTGTTGTATTTATACCATCTGTTGTTTCTAAAACTATTACATATTCACCAGTTTGTGTTTCAATTAATGAATTACTATCTTTACTTTCTCCATCATTTACTTTATATGTACTTGTAACACCTTCTGGATCCTTTTTATTAATTTTTACATAAATATCATTATTAGTCCATACTTTATTTTCCTGTGTATTACTTGCAATTATTGCATTTCCTGACTCATTATTTTCTGTAAACTGTAAATATGTATTACCTAAATCTTCTGTTTTTATTAGTGCACTTTCTGATTCAATCCAAGTATCTTCTTTAGTGTTTTCTTTTACTCTTGTTTTTATCTCATATTCAGTATTTGGAGCCAAACCTTCAAATATATTTGATTCTTGCCATTTCCACTCACCATCTTTATATATTCCATATTCAACACCAGAAATTCCAAGACCATCATCTGTTTGATTACAATTTACTGTTATTGTATTAGTTGTTGCAACTCCTGTTGGTTTTGTTACTGTTGGTAATGTTAAATCTTCCCAACATGCATATAATATTATTTCTCCATTTGCCTTTGTTACTAAATTTAATACTTCTTCTTCATTTTCATAATTTGTTCCTGTTCCATCTGGTTTTGTATTCCACTTCATAAATGTATATCCTGTTTTTTCAAATATATTTGCTGAAAGTTTTTGTGCAATATCATATGTGCAAGATAAATCTTCCATTTCGCCAAATGTAGAACCATTTCCATCATATTTTATTGTATAATTATTTGCATTATAATTTGCTGTATATTCTTTATTTCCACTACTTCCCTTTTGAATTTCTACTGTAATTTGTAAATTATCCCCATTACTTCCTGTCCAACCTTTAAATGTGTAACCTGTTTTTTCTGGTATATTTAATGTAAAACTTTCTGTTTCTATTGTATATTTTGTTATGCTTTCAGAATCTATTGTTCCACCATTTAAATTATATGTAATTGTATATTCAATTGGACTCCATACTGCATATAAAATTATACTTTTATTTTCTTCATATATTGCTCCACTTTCATATTGAACATTTTTTGAACCTTTAATTGTTGTCCAACCCTTAAATTCATATCCTAATTTTTCTGGTATACTATCTGATAATGTTAAATTTATATTATGTTTTTTTACTTGAGATTCTATTTGTGATGTTCCTTCTAATAAATTATATTCTACTGTATAACCAACATCAAATTTGTTTGATGTTACTATTGTTTCATTTCCTGCAACATCTATTACTTTAATATAAACATAATTATCTCCACCATTTAATTCTACATTAAAATCTTCTCCATTAACACACTCTTTCCATATATCTGGTTGTGTTTCTAATGAATTTGAAACACCATATTTTATTACACTTACATTACTTCCGCCTTCATCACTTGCAACAACATTTAAAGCAACTTCTACTGTTTGTTCATTTACTGAAATATTATATTCCCCACCATTATTTTTTGTAATTTCTGCTATTGGATTAGTTTTATCTATTTTTATTAATGTTGTAACAGGTAAAGATATATTTCCAGCATTATCTATACATCTAAAACTTACTTCTGTTTCTGTTTGCTCTGTAAAACTTGGTACATTAAATTCAGTTTTATTTGAATTTTCATATCTTACCCAATTCTGTGTATTAGCATCATAATATTCATATGCATATATTCCACTATTTTCATCTTTTGCCTTTAATTTTACTAGTACATCTTCTTTTGTCCAATTTCCATTTGAACTATTATTAACCTCTATAATTTCAGGTACAGTCTTATCTATAAATAAGTAGTATAATTTACTTTTTGTATTTGTTCCATCTGTAGATTTTACAGTTACAATATATATTCCTGTATTTTCACTTAATACATTTTCTGTTACATTTACTGTATTTTGTTCTAAATCTGTTACAGTATATGTTGTATTAACATTTCCTTGTACTAAACTAATATATATATTTGAATTTACCCATAAATTTTCTGCACTTGAACTTTCACCTGGTGTTACTATTTCCCCAGACGCATTTTCTTTTGTAAAAATAATTGTTCCCATTTCTATTTCAATTGTTGAAATTGTTGCAATATCTGATTCAGATTCATTTCCTTGTTTATCTTTTGCTTTTGTTTTTATATAATATTGTTTTCCATCTTCCAATCCTTCAAAAACATTATTATCTTGCCATCTCCATGTTGTTCCATTTTCTGAAATTCCATATTGTACACTTTCAATACCAGCACCATTATCAGTTTGATTACAAGTTACTTCTATAGTACATGTAGTAGAAGTTCCTGTTGGAACATTAGTAGTTGGTGGTGTTGTATCTTCCCATTGAGCATATAAATTTATAACACCATCTAATTCAGATGTTAATTTTGAAATTTCTTGTTCATCTGTATATGAAATACCTGTTCCATCTTCTTTTGTATTCCATTCTTTAAATGTATAACCTGTTTTTGAATAATTATTTTTATTTAATTTTTCTATATCATCATACATATGTGTTGATGAATTAACACTTCCATTATCTGCACCATTTGCATTATAATTTATTAAATATTTATTAATTTTCCAATGTGCATAATATGTAGTTTTCTCAGTAATTACCTCAGTTTCATCTATCTTTATGCCAGCCATAGGTAATGTATACCAACCTAAAAATTCATATCCTTCTCTTTGTAAAATAGGTAATTCTCCTATTTGGCTATTTTGTTCAATGTTTTTTATTGTATTTTGTATTTTTTCTTTCTTTAAATCTAATGAATGAATATAAATTTCATCACCATCTGCAAATGTTGAATTATCTGCAACACATATAACAAATTTTCCATTTTCATTTGCTGTAAATTCCATTGTAACATTTGTATATTCTTCCCCAATTGTTACTGTTTTTGTTTGACTTCCCTCTACACCAATTTGCAAACTTTTTTCTGATGAAGATTTTATATACATACTCCATGTATAAGTTTGTCCACTTATCAACTCATTTTTAGGTGTAAAATATATTTTTCCATCTGAATTTTCATTCATTGTAAATTTTATTATATTTCCTTTTGTTACATTTTCATTTTGAATTTTTTCTATATTTTTTATTGCACTACCACTAAATTTAGAAATATTTGTACTATCTTCATATAATGTATCTTCAACATAATTTTTATCAAATGTAACTTTTATTTTTTCTAATTCCCAAACTGCATATAAATTTAAATTTGCATTTATATTATATATATCACCTTTATTGTATTGTACTTGTGTTCCATCTTGTGTTGTACTCCATCCTAAAAATATGTTTCCTTGTTTTGTTGGTTCATCATTTAATAAAGTAATAGGTTCATCAATTACTTTAAATTGATTTTTAAAATTTCCTTCTCCACCATTTAAATTATATGTAATTACATATCCTTGTTTTAATATAGCACTTTCAATGTTATTATTTTTAGTTCTTACAACACCATATCCATCTGGAACAATTACATTATCTGTATTTATACTTTCTGTTTCTCCTGAAATAATACCATCATAAAAATTTAAAGTTGCATTTTCTATTACATTTTTATCTACAAAAACACCATAAGTTTTTCCATTTATTACTGGATTTGTAGTACTTACATTTCCATCATTTTCACCTATTGTTACTGTAGATGAATTGTCATTTAAATATACTCCTATTCCAAATTCTGAACCAAGTTCTCCATTTCCAACAGAATCTATTATTTGCAATTTTCCATTGTTTACTGTTATTCCATTGTTATCTATTGGTTTTATAGATTTGCCACATAAATCTATAATAATATTTTTATTATCACCTATAACTGTTGATTCTGTTACATCTGCAATCATTTCAATTTTTGTTTGAGTATCACCTGCATTTTCACTACATGCACTAATCGCATATGAAAGCTTGCCATATAAAGTTTCACCTATTTTTGCAACATATAAGTTATCAACCTCTTTTATAGTTTCTGGACCTATAAAATCTTCACCAACTAACCTAGTATGAACTTCACCATTTTCAGTTACTTCAAATTCATCAGTATAATCTTTCCATTCTCCATCTTCACCAATCTTATATTGTGGTGTTAGTCCTGGCTTATTTGTAGTTATTTTTATTTTTACTGAACCTTCTGTATAATCTGTTGTTGACAAATTAATCTCACTTTGTGCAATTCTTAATTCATTAAACATAATTTCAGTATCTTTTTCATTATCAATTTTAAATTTTGAAACTCCAAAATTAATAATTAAAATTAATAAAATCACAACTAATGCAAATATTGAATATTTAATTATATTATTCTTTTTGGTTGCATTCATATGACTTTCCTCCCATAAATATATCTTATATATATTTTATAATATAAAATATTTTATTTTCAATATACAAAAAATGTAAAAAACCCTATATTACTAGGGCTTTTTACATTTTGAGTTATATTATATTTATAATACATTTATGAGTCAATTTTGTTACATTATGTCGATTTTTGTTAGGGAAATACATAAAAGAGAAAATATCTACTCTTCAGATTGTGAAACTTCTAACTTAAAGTCAATATTTTTATTAAATGACCTTGTACCATCATTTGTAAAAACTACTCTATGAGTATATGTTTTTTGTTCACCAGTTTCAACAATTCCTGTTATATTATCATTTTTTATATTATCACCATTTTCAACTTTCCAATAATAATCTGGTAATTCTTCTCCATCTGCTGATACAACCTTAATTTCATATTTTGCCTTTGTTCCATTTATAGAACCATCACTTTTATAATTCTTTATAACAATATCACAATATGGATGTATTAAATTACTACTTTGTTCTGCATCTGGTGTATTTACTTCCATTTCACATACAATTTCAGCTATATTTTCTTGTGTTTTTCCTTTAGCTGATGATTTAATTTTTGAATACGCATATCTTGCAAAAAGTATAGTTAAAATTGCAATAATTAATAATATAATATTTATAATATTTAAAGTATTGCTTTTTTTATCTTTCACAATATCACTTCCTCCTTAACTATATAAAATATTATATAATTATAATTTTTATTTTAAAATCAATTTAATTACTGCATATACTAAAATTAATACTACAATTGCTCCAACAATTATAATTAAATGTCTTTGTATATACTGAATTATATTCCCAACACCTGGAATTTTAAATAAATATTTACCTCTTACACTTTCACTTGGCACAGTATATGGGTCATTTGCATTATTATTATCACCTTTAGTTTGGTATATTTTTTTATTACCATTATCTTCTATAATATCCACTATTCTATGAACTGTTATAGAACCTGCATGTTCAAATGCAATTATATCTCCCTTTGATAAATCTTTTGACTCATTTGTTATTGCTAAATCAGAAACATGAATTGTTGGTTCCATACTTCCAGACATTATTTGATAAAATCTTACTCCAAAAACATCAAACTTTTTAAAAATTATTATTCTTCCAAGAATTACCAATGTAAATACTATTATTATAATACCTAATGTTTTACCTATTATACCAAATATTTTTCCTATTTTTGATTTTTGTTTTTTACTTACCTTACAATTTTCCGTTTTATTTTCTTCATTTGAATTTACTTTTTCATTTATAGATTCACCTGAATTCACATTTTTTATATTTTCACTTTCATTTTTATTATTTTCCATAATTAATAATATTCCTTTCTTTTGTTTTCATTTATTTATATTATTTGCATAAATATAAGCTTTTATTTTTCCACCCCAGTAACTTTTATATTAAGCTTGTATCCATCAGAACCATTTATTCCTATTTGTGTATCATTTGAACTATCTATCCATTTCCACTCAAGTGTATACAAATCACTTGCACTTGTATTTATTAATAAGTCCTTAACATTTAAATCACTAGTACTTATCCATTCATTTTCATTTCCAACAATATAATTTCCATTCAATTTTAACTTATATTTTAAATTAATATTTAAAGGATTTTCCTCTGTAAAACTAATACCATAAATAAAATCTTTTCCAGTATAATTTTCAACTGTAAAATTATATTTGCCACTTACTCCTGGGGCTATTATAGACTTATCATTAAAATATTTGTTATTAAAAACAGACAATTGTTTTAATTCATTCCATTGTGATGAATTTTCTAAAACCTTAAATCTATCATTTGTTTCCACAACTTCTCCACCTGTATTATCTCCAAAATCCCCTCCTGGTTTATTTCCAGAATCTCCACCTGTATTACTACCTGGCTTATTTTCTGAAGTTTGATTATTATTTGTTACATTTTCAATATTGTTAATTAAATTAGAATTAATTCTATTATTATTTTTTGGTATATTGTTATTTGTATTATTATTATTTATATTATTATCTATATTATTGTTTCCGTCAATAACATTATTTTCAACAGTTTTACCCGTATCCCCTTGTTTTATAACTCCCCTATCTTGTATAACATGAATAAAGAACAATGCAATATATGCTAACACAAATAAACCTGTTATAATATTTATTATATATTTCTTTTTCTTTTGTTTATCCATACAAAATCATCATTCCTTCCTACATTAATTTTTTTCTTAAATGGAAGCAATACATTATCCACATATTTTAAAATTAGCCTTCATGAAAGAATATAAATTTTTATATTCTTTCATGAGGGCTAACCCTCATGTTTTTGTTACTAAAACACTTTTAGCTTTACAATTATTGTGCAACAGGAGCAACTTGGATTGCTGTTAATGTAACATCAAAAGACATTGTTTTAGCAGCTTGTCCTTCTGTTGTATCTATAACATCATTTGCTTTTTTCTCTTCTTCTGTAGTTCCTGTTTCAAATGGCCATTTCCAGTATATTGCTGGAGTTTGGCTTGTAATAGCTTTACCTTCTTCATTTAAATTAACTGTTCCAGTAAAAGCTGATGTTTTAGTTTTATATATACCTGAACCTGTTGTTGTTTCTTCTAATTCAATTTCTGTTGTACATTCTGCATCTGAATAGAATTTTAGGTTTGTTGGTTTATTTGTTATATTAGCCATTTCTATAGTATATGTATAAGCAACTTCTGTATCATTTGATGTTATTGTTAAATCAAATTTACCATCTGTTCCAGGTGCTAATCTTTCAGTTTTTACATTTGTAAATGTTTTAGAAAATACTGATGTTCCTTTATCAAAAGATACATCCCATTTTGCAACTGTAGCAGTAGCAGTACCTTGTTCTGAGCTTGTATATTTAGCCCATGCATATGTAGCTAAAACTAAAGCTGCTATAGTAACTAATAGTAATGCAACTATTAGTATTGTTTTTCCAACTGATTTATTTTGTTTTTCCATCTTTTGTTCACCCCCTTTAATTCTAAAGTAATTTATAATATTTTAAAATACTTTAAAAATATTTTAAATTATTACCTAATTTAATTTAGAAATAGCAATTATGCATTTTCACCTTTGTTTTCTTCACTATTATCATCATTAGTATTATATAATAAAATTACTCTTAAAAGTAAATATATGCAAATTGTAATTAAAGCAAAGAATATAAATCCTAATATTGTTCTAAAAAACAAGACTAAACTTCCTAAATCTGGTATTGTTTTTATAACAGTTCCTTTTACTTCTTTATTGGTATATTTATATTTTGCGTCACTATCTTGTACCTTAACAATTATGCTATTTTCATTACATTCAAAAACCTGGGTAAGTTCATCTGCAAAATATTCATTTTTATTATTGTTGTAAACTATTCTATCTCCTGGTTTTAAATCTTCTAATTTTGTTTCTTTAGCAATTATCAAGTCTCCTTTTATAGCAATATTATCTTGATACCTAGTTCCCATACAGTAAAATCTATATGATAAAAACGCTAAATTTGAGGCTCTTATGGATGGTATTACTATTAATATTAAAATAGTCAAAACAATAATTATTAATGTACAAAGCAAAATAACTTTTTCATTAAATTTATTTTTTTGTTTCTTACTTTTCTCCATAAAATTTTCCTTTCATCTTGCTTGTAACTTTATAATACCACTTTCGACACAATTCGACAAGTGTTTTTTTCAATGTAATAAATTCTTAATATTCCTGTAATATTTCTGTAATATTAAACTATAATATCATTGTTCTGTTTTTGTATAAAAATACCTTGTTTCGTAAAAAATATAGTGATATAATCCACATGTAAAAAATAAAAATAACAAGAGAGGAGAATTTCAAATGTTAGATACTAAAAATTTAAAAGAAAAATTATTTAACCAAAAAAAAGTTGGTTGGGAAGGTTTAACTGAAGCACAAAGAAATGACATTTTTAACTACTGTAACGGTTATATGGGTTTCTTAAATAAAGGGAAAACCGAAAGAGAAATAGTAAAAACATCTAAACAAATTGCAGAAAAACATGGTTTCAAAGACATAAACACATATTCAGTACTAAAACCAGGAGATAAAGTTTATTACGTAAACAGAGATAAAAATATATATTTAGCAGTAATTGGAACAGAAAATATTGAAAATGGTATGCATATTATAGGTTCACATGCAGACTCACCAAGACTAGATTTAAAACCAAACCCTGTATATGAAGATGGTGGTTTTGCATATTTAAAAACACACTATTATGGTGGAATAAAAAAATATCAATGGACAACAATTCCACTATCAATCCATGGTATAATTGTTAAATCAAATGGAGAAAAAATTGAAATAAACATAGGTGAAAATGAAATGGAACCTATATTTACAATTACAGATTTACTACCTCATTTAGCCCAAGAACAAATGGAAAGAAAACTTAAAGAAGGCATAAAAGGAGAAGACCTAAACCTATTAATTGGAAGTATTCCTTATAATGATGAAGAAGTTTCTGAAAAAGTTAAACTAAACATTTTAAATATTTTAAATCAAAAATATGGAATTACAGAAGTAGATTTCCTAAGCTCTGAAATTGAACTTGTACCTGCATTTAAAGCAAGAAGTCTTGGCTTTGATAACAGTATGGTTGCAGCATATGGTCAAGATGATAAAATTTGTGTATACACTTCATTAACAGCAATAACAGAAATAGAAAATCCTAAAAATACTGCAGTTTGTATGATTGTAGATAAAGAAGAAATTGGAAGTATGGGAAATACAGGTATGGAATCACATGTATTTGATACATTTATTTCTGAAATATTAAATAAAATGGGAATAAATAGACCAAACCTATTAGACAAAGTATTTTGCAATTCAAAAATGTTATCAGCAGACGTAGACGCCGGATTAGACCCAATTTATGCATCTGCATCTGAAAAAAATAATGCATCATATTTAGGCAGAGGAGTTGGAATAAGCAAATACACTGGTGCAAGAGGAAAATCGGGAGCTTCAGATGCAAATGCAGAATTTGTAGCATGGACACGTAATTTATTAGAAACAAATAATATTAAATACCAAGTTTCTGAACTAGGTCGTGTAGACTTAGGTGGTGGAGGCACAATTGCTTATATTTTAGCTAATAAAGGTATGGATGTTATAGACTGTGGTGTACCTGTACTATCAATGCATGCACCTTATGAAGTAACAAGCAAATTTGATGTGTATTCTGCATATGCTATGTATAAAGCATTTTTCCGTAGTTAATAACCATATTATAAAAATTAATATTTTTGGCCGTGAAAAAACACGGTCAAAGACTTATTATTAACATATATATATTAAACAAAACACACAGCTTTAAATAACAAATTGAAAGGATGATTTAGATGGATTTTTTACATAAATATGAATATTGGTGTTCTAACGAAATTTTTGATGAAAACACTAAAGCAGAACTTGAAAAAATAAAAAATAATGAACAAGAAATTAAAGAAAGATTTTATAAAGATTTAGAATTTGGTACAGCAGGTTTAAGAGGAATAATTGGTGCTGGAACTAATAGAATGAATAAATATACAGTAACTAAAGCAACACAAGGACTTGCAAATTATATTCTAAAAACAGGAAATGCAGATAAAGGAGTTGCAATAGCCTTTGATTCAAGACATTTTTCTCCTGAATTTAGTATGTGGGCTGCACTATGTTTAAATGCAAATGGAATTAAAACATATAGATTTGACACTTTAAGACCAACTCCTGTATTATCATTTTCCGTAAGGGAATTAGGCTGTATTGCAGGTATTGTTGTTACAGCAAGCCATAATCCACCTGAATACAATGGTTATAAAGTATATTGGGAAGATGGTGCTCAAATTGTACCACCAATTGATGGTGAAATAATTTCTGAAGTTAATAGTATTCAAGATTACTCTGAAATAAAAATGATGGATTTAGAAGAAGCTAAAGCTAAAGGATTATATAATGTTATTGGTGAAGAAATTGATACAAAATATCTCTTGGCTCTAAAAAAACTAGTTCTAAACCCTGATTCTATCAATTCTGAAGGTAAAAATTTAAAAATAGTTTATACCCCTTTACATGGTACTGGAAATATACCTGTTCAAACAATTTTAAAAAGTTTAGGTTTTGAAAATGTATATGTAGTTCCAGAGCAAGAATTACCAGATGGTAATTTTCCAACTGTAAGTTACCCAAACCCAGAAGACCCTAAAGCTTTTACTCTTGCTTTAGAACTTGCAAAAAAAGTTAATGCAGACTTAATATTAGCAACAGACCCTGATGCAGATAGATTAGGTGTATTTGCTAAAAACGAAAAAAACGGAGAATATGAATTCTTTACAGGAAATATGTCTGCTTTATTTATTGCAGAATATGAACTTTCTCAAAAGAAAGAAAAAGGATTACTTCCTTCAAATGGAGCAATGGTTACTACAATTGTATCTTCAAATTTAACACAAGCTATTGCAAAAGAGTATAATGTTAAATTATTTGAAGTTTTAACAGGATTTAAATATATTGGTGAAAAAATAAAACAATTTGAACGTGATAATTCATATGAATATGTTTTTGGTTTTGAAGAAAGCTATGGATGTCTAGTTGGAACACATGCACGTGACAAAGACGGTATAGTTGCTGTTATGAAAACATGTGAAGCTGCTGCATATTATAAATCAAAAGGATTATCTGTATTAGACCAAATGCAAAACATTTATAAAAAATACGGATATTACAAAGAAGGTCAAACAGCCTTAACATTTAAAGGAATTGAAGGTGCAGAAAAAATAAAATCAATAATGGAAAATTTACGTAATAATCCACCTAAAGAATTAGCTGGACTTAAAGTTTTAGCTTTTAGGGATTATTTAACAAACACTATTATAGATTATAGAACAAATACAACATATGAAACTGGCTTACCTAAATCAAATGTATTATATTTTGAATTAGAAAACTCTAGTTGGTGTTGTGTTAGACCATCTGGCACAGAACCTAAAATCAAATTCTATTATGGTGTTTGCACTAATAATGAAGAATCTTCAATAAATAGACTTCGTGATTTAAAAGAACATTGGGGAAATTTTAGTTTGTAAAAAAAAAGCAAGAAATTTGAACATTTTACTTTTCCTTCTTTTTATGAATATTTAATAATATTATAGCATATATTATAATATACAATTTTATTAAAAGGAGGCTTTCACCAATGACTAAAATTCATTTAAAAGATGGCAAATGGGTTAATGAAAAAGACGAATTTGTTGGCGAAATTGTGCAAATATCTCCACGTGAATTTGGTATAAAACAGCGGTCAGGAGATATTAAGCACTTTCAGTTAGGTAGAATCGATTCAGAAGGAAATTTTTACTCAATTTGTTATAAATCCTACCTCACTTGTGCACAAGGTTGTACATATTTCCGTTCAAAAGTTTGCCGTTATAATTTCGAAATGAGTGAAATAGCTTATTATATGTTTGATTAATTATATGATTATTACTCCGTTTAAAAGGGTATCCTTATTTTAGGATACCCTTTTTATATATTACAGTAAATGTTATTCCACATAAAATAACTATTCCCGATATTGCTATTATAAATATACTATTTTTTCCTGTCTGAGGAAATTTACTGTTTGCCTTATCTTCTATATTATTGTTTTCTCCTTTTATGCCATTGTTATCATCACGTTTATTTTCATCTGGATTTAAGTTTTCATCTTTATTATCTTCTTTTGGTATATCATTTTTATCCTTGTTATCTTTATTTTCCGTATTATTTGGTTCTTGATTTTTATTGTCGTTTTCATTATTATTATTATCATTTTTATTATCATTATCATTATTATTCTTATTGTCATCATCATTTTTTTCACCAGATGAATCATTATTTTTATTATTATTTTCATTATTTGACTCTAAAATATATTTAAATGTAATACCATTATTATTTGCATATTTTTCTGCATAGGAATTTTTATCACCATACATAATTAATTGTTTAGAACATTCACTAAATGCTTTTTCTCCTATATTAATTACATTTTTTCTTATAACAACATTCTTTAAATTACTATCACCATAACATATATTATCTGGTATTTCTGTTATCAAGTTATTATTATCAAAACTTATTCCCTCTATATTTTTACAATTCATAAATACCCCCTCACCAATATAACTTATTGGACTACAAATTGTAATTATACCTTTTATTGAAGTACCAGAAAATGAATATTTTCCTATTGATTGTAAACTTTCAGGAAAAATTACTCCTAATTCATTATTTTGATTTTCTGTAGTAATAACTTTTAATTTATTATCTCCACAAAAAACACCATTTGCAATTTTTTTTAATGTATTTGGCAAAATCACTTCTTCCAATTCAATGCAATCAGCAAATGCTGAAGTTTCTATCGTTTCTATTCCTTCTGATATTTTAATATATTTTATGTTCAATCCCTTAAATGCAGCAGTTCCTATCTCTTTTACTTTAAATGTCCCAATTTCAGATGGAATATCTATAAATTTATCAACATTTGAACCAAAATTATTTATGTATTCTTCTTTCAATTTACCATCTTCATTTAATGCATTTTCCTTCACACCTGTTATTGTAAGCGTTTTAGTATATTGATCTAATTTATATTTAAATAAGCTGTTACTCACTTCTTGCTCTTCATCAATGGTTTCAAAATTTAATCCATTAGTCATAGCATATACTTCAGCTTCTGAATTCGAATGTCCATATATTTTTAAACTATCTGAACATGATTCAAACGCATCATTTCCAATATATGTTACAGTTTCAGGTATATATACTTCAGTTAAATTATCACATCCATAAAAAGCATTTATTCCAATATATGTTACGGTATTTGGAATTTTTACTACTTCTAAATTTTGGCTTTGCATAAAAACATTATCACCTATATATTTTAAATTGCTCGGAAATGTTATATTTTTAACATTTTCATTTACATTTATTTTTCCTCCTCCGCCAATTGCCAAAACTTTTTTTCCATTTACTTCAGAATCTATAACTTCGTTTTCACCTGACTGTTCTGTAAAACAATATTTTAAATTTAATTCTATTCCATCCATATCTTCTTCAAATTTATATTTATTTTTTACTTCATTTATATCTCTATAATAATAATAAATATTATTTTCTGAATCCTTGTATATCTCTTGAGTAGCTTGTACATCACTTAATTTAATTTCCGACAATATCCACATTGTCATTATAACAATTAATATTTTTATAAACACCTCTATATGCTTTCTCATCTTTATTCATCTCCTTGCATATTTTTTACTTCTTAGAATACCAAAATAAATTATTATAATTTTCTCTTTGATAAACAATTTCTTGTGATGTTACAATTGTTCCTAAATTTTTTAAAGTTGCACTTATTGGTGTATCCTTATCATTTTTATAATCACCTATTAAACCACATATTGCTCCGGTCGAACCATTAGGACCCGTTACATTTCCATAATTGCTTAATGTTCCATTTAATTGTATATAACTACCAATACCTCCCGCAATACCGCCTATACGGTAACCTTCCTTTTTATCTCCATTTACATTCCCCTTATTATTACAATTTATAACTTTACCATTTTTGGCTACAAACCCTACAATTCCCCCTATTTCTTCTTTTCCATTTATTTCACTATTATTAGTACAATTTTCAATTGATATGTTATTTGATGAATACCCAACTATTCCCCCTATCTTACCTGCACCATTACTTATGCTATTTATTTTTTTTGTCCATATAACATTTCCATTATTAATACAATCAATTATTATACTTTCATAACATTTTCCTGCTATACCACCTATATAGTTACCTCCATCATATTCTATTATGTTATCATTTGAACACTTTTCTAATCTAACGCCCTCTAAATTTCCTGCGATTCCTCCCATAAAATTCACAACTTTTTCATTATCTGACTCTATTTTCATAATTCCAATTTTTTTGCAATCCTTTATTACCGCCGAATTATCTATTACACCATTATTAACTCTACACATACCTACTATTCCTCCTAACCAGTATGCGTTATTTCCATAAATATCTCCATATTGATTACATTGTTCTATATTAAGAACATTACTATTTAATTTTCCACAAATTCCTCCTATATAAAATCCTTCTTCAAAATATATTGTTGCATAATTGTTACAGTTATTTAGACTTACAATATTTGAATTAATATCTCCAATTACACCTGATACGCCATATACTACTTTAAATAATTTATTTGCACTAGAATTACTAATAATTTCTTTGTCATTAGTTAAATCTACTAAATTAACACTATCAAATCCTTCAATTTTTCCTATTATTCCACTTATATATGCACCACCTATAATACTAGCTGTATTTTCACAATTTTCTATATTTAAACTTCCAGTTGTATTATTATATACATATGCAATTATTCCTGCAACATACTCTCCTGAGTCATTTCTTGATACTATATTTCCAACATTGCTACATCTTATTATATCTATATTTTCACAATTTCCTATTTCACTTACTATTCCACCTGTTCTTCCATTGTTTACAATAAATGCATAATTACTACACTTTTCTATTTTCACCTTCTTAATAGAGCATATTTGTACTGCAATACCAGCAATATCTTTTTCATGATTTCCACCTGTCAGCTCACCTTTATTTTCGCAATTATTTATTGTAAATATATCTGCTTTATTAACTTTTCCAACTATCCCAGCTATTTTTCCAACCCTACTATTTAAATTTCCTAAATTATTACAATTTGAAACCTCAATTTTTTTTCCATTATTCACACATCCAATAATACCTGATGCTAAGCTTTCATTTCCACCTTGTATACTTCCATTGTTTACTGAATTATTTATAAAAATTTCTCCCTCTTTCTTCAAATCAATATCATAAACAATTCCTGCGACTTGTCTTTTTCCTAAAACATCACTATCATTTTCACATGACTCAATTTGTGCTATTGAATTTACTCTTATTTTTTTTATAATACCTGCACTTATATCTGTTGCTTTTATATTTCCTATATTTTTACAATCTTTTATATTAATTTCACCATATTCTTGATTTAATTCTGATATAATACCTCCAACTTCTTTTCCATTTAGTTTTCCTAAACTTTGACAATTACTAATATTAACTTTAGATATAAAATTGCCATTTATATTTACCTCTTCAAATACCCCACCAACTATACCACTACTGTATACATTAATATGTGATATACAATTTTCCACATTTATAACAATATTCTCATTTTTATAAACTCTATTTTTATCAATATATGGTATTTCCGTATCAGTTACTGCACCAAATAATCCACCAATTTTATTATCACCACAAATAATATTTCCACTAACTGTTACGCCTATTACAGAATTACCACTAAATTTACCTGCTAATACTCCAACATAATTTTGACTTTTTAATGTTTTTTCAAGTACTATAGACACATTATCTATATGCAAATCTTGTATTTGTACATATGGATTACTTATGCTTTTAAATATTCCAAATTCTCCAACTTTTTCATCACTTGCCTCACTTGTATCTATAACTATATTCTTTATATAATGCCCATTTCCATCCAAAGTTCCATTTAAATTATAACTAATTGGTTTTATTTTCTCTCCAGCAAAGTCAATATCATTCATCAATTTATATGTAATATGTGATACTTTTTGCCCAGTTTGACCTTTAACTACTTGGTCTGGCATTATTCCAGAAAAAGGGTATACTTGAACATTCCCAATATTTAAAAAGTCGTCTATTGTACGAATTTCGTATATTATTTCTTCTACTTTTATACCCGGAAAGTCTCCTGTTTCACCATCATCAGGCACTCTAATTAAATATGAACCACTTTCCCATATATTTCTTGTTACACCATCCCATTTAGATGGATTTTGCCAGTTACCTTTACTTCCACCTTCACTTCCACAATCTAAAAATAAAAGATTTTCTCCATCTTTTTTATAAAATATTTGTGTATGGTGTACACCATCTCCACAACCATAACGCACAATTACATCTCCAGGTTGTAAAAAATCATTTCCATTATTTAAACTTGGATCATTTACAAAATCACTTCCATCGTATTTTTTAGTAGTACCATTATCATTATAGTAAATTTCTAATCCATATTCATAATATGTACCATTTACACAATTATCTCTCATTACATATGTAGAATTTTGTATACTAAATACTTCATACCCAACCTTCCATAATACTGAACTTACAAAAGCTGAACAATCAATTCCTGAAATGTTTGGTGCATTTTCATATATATCTTTACTACTTTTTCCACCTGCATCATCATATGGAACACTTGAGCCACATAATCTTTTATATATATCTTCAGCATACATTATTACTTTTTCGGGTGATGCACTACTTGTAGTATTATTGTTACTTATTGAACCATCTTGATTTTGTTCATATGCCCATGCATTTTTTAAATATAAACTACCAAATATTATACTTAATATTATAAATATAATAAAAAAACAAATTATATTTCTCTTTTTATTCATCACCATTTCTCCTTTACATTAAAAAAAGTAATTCTAAATAAATTTTAAATTTACTTTTTAACATAGTCAATACATAGTGTTTACTCATAAACAATCAAATTCTAGGGAAATAAAACTTATACCCTTTTATTACATTTTTATGTCATTTTTATAATACATTTTATTAAAAAAAATATATAAATTATTAAAACTCTTATTTGCGTAAGAGTTTTTGCAAAATTTGTAATAATATGTCAAATTATGGTCTACAACACCATCCCCCACACCAAAATACCAAAATTATCCCTATAAATTTCATCAAACTGAGAAATTGGTAATGGATTTTCTCCAATTCCCGCCTCTATAGTATAACCTGGTCTATTATACTCTTGTATAAACCAATCTTTGTATCCAGCAAAACTTGAATTATATGGAACATCTGCTAATGCATATCCACTAACATTACTAAACTTCATTCCAATAGCTTCACACATAGGAGGATTAAAATTCTGAAATTTCCAATATATTTCTTTTCCTTGTGTATGATATGCTATTACTAGCCTAAAATTATGTTGTAATGTAAAATTATACACTGCTAATGCTTCTGGTGCAACTAATGGTGCCCTACCCACATAATCTCTTGGTGCAGGTTTATTATACCCCTGTGAAAATTTAATTTGTTGTGCCTGTTCCCATCCTGCTGGAAATTGTAAATTTAAATCCACACCCTCAATATTTGCCTTCCATCCACTAGGAAATGGTATATTAGGAAAACCTTTTGCAATTTCTTTCGCATTTCTATAAGAGTTATCCACAATTTGTAAACCACCTGTGACTAAATCAACTCCATCAGGATTTACCATTGGAACTATATATAAACTAGCCTCATTATACAAATCTCTTGCACTAAACTGATTTAATTTCCCATTTAAAACATATTGTTGTGCATAATCTTCTATAAACTTCATTAACATAGGTGTAGTTATCCACTCATTTGCATGAAATGATCCATTATAAAATACCTGCTTTTGTCCACTTCCAATTTTTATATATGGTATTTCCCTGCCAAGTACACTTTTACCAATACTTCCTATTTCCAAAAATGAATACAATAAACTTAACCTTTGTATATCATCTTGCAAATTTTTATATGTATAACCTTTTGACATTTTGTTACCCCCTTGTATTTTTATAATATTATATTCAAATATAATATTTGTGTTATAAATCATAAAAAATACAGTTGAATTAAAAAATTCAACTGTATTTTTTTAATGATATTTATAAGTATCTGTTGAGAGCCATGTTCTTGAAACTTCTTGACCATTTAAATATAAAATTTTATATGTTTCAACTTTATAATTCTTATCTGTTTTTGATATTGTTCTTGAATACAATTTAACCTCATACTCATTTTCCTGTTTTAATCCATATATTTCACATGTTACACTTCCAGTACCAACATATGCAACAACTTTAATTGGATAATCTCTATTATTTTTAAATTTAAAATCCTGTGTTCCAATAGAAACCATAGCATCTTGACCTGAAGGTACATAAGTTACTCCTAATGAATGATTTCTTCTTTGAACAATTTCAAGATTTGCCCTTAAAACAGTATTATATAATGTTGTAGACACCTGACAAATTCCTCCACCAATTCCTGTTGATAACTGCCCATTTAAATATATTGTTGCTGCTTTGTACCCCGTTTTAGTTGAACATTCACCTATTAAATCATTATATGAAAAAGTTTCTCCTGGCATTAATACCACATTACTTATACTCTTAGCAGCAAGTGCAATATTCGTATTTCTATTTACATCACCTGTACCATATTTTGTAGTAAATGTAGACAATTTATCTGGGTATGCACCTGAATCCAAATTTGCAACAGTTACTTGTGGTTTTATTTTTTTCAATTTAATTATATATTCACTTTTATCTTCCATTAATAATTTTTTAGCTTCACTTACACTTATTGCAAAATCAAGCCCATCTTCTTCTTTATATATTTTTCTTGGATTTGTTGTATAATATGCATTTACAGGTTCTTTATATATTTCATTATGTATTTTTTCAATATCAATTTCCTCTTTTGGACATTCCTCAACTGGAATTTCAAAACTTTTGGTATTATTAGAAAATGCATTAACTGTATTTTTAATAAATTCATCTTTTTTTATTCTAATACCAGATGTACTATTTTTAATTATTAATTGATTTCCTTCTATAACATAAGAAGAATTAAGTGCTAAATCCGGCATATCTAAACTAACATCATTTATTAATTTTTGTAATAACTCATCATCATATGAAAAATTTGCTAAAATATTATTTTTTGAAACTAATATTTCTAATGTTTTATAATTATTTTCAACAATATTTCCACTTCTACCATAATTATAAGCCATATTAACTGCATCTTCTATATTGAATTTTCCATTAATAGTTGCTAAATTAACATCTTTTGTATATCCATTTCTGTTTATAGTAATATAACTATTTTCATTATTGTTAAGCCCTAATTCAAGTTTATTTATTGCTTCTTCTTTTGTTAAATCAGATATTTCAATATTATTTACACTAATACCTTTTATTATTTTATTTGAATTCATATTTATTAATCCAAAAACAGTTGAAAAAACGATTAAAATCAAAATAATAATCATAATAACAAGCATAATAATTAAACCATTTTTCTTAGATTTATTTTTGTTATTTTTCTCATAATTATTATATTTAACATCTTGACTTTTCTGCTTATAATTATTATATTTAGAAACATCTTTTTGATTCTGTTCTGAATTTGATTTTACCATTTCTTTTAAATTTTGTGCATTTTTAATTTGTGTACTTTTTTCAGTTGATTTTGCAACATTATTGCTATTCTTTTCTTCAGACTTATTTTCCCTTTTTATAGCCTCTATACTTTCTACTTTTTGTGTTGATTCTAAATCACTTTTCTTAAAATTAAATACTTTCGTATCTTGGCTAGTATCTCTCTTTTCCTTTACTTCTATTGCTTTTTTTGTTTGATGGGAATTACTCATATTTTTTCTTTTTACTATCTCACTATCATCTTCGTTAATTACATTTTCTTTTTTTATAACATTCTGATGTTTAATTTTTTTCTCATTATTTAATTTATTCTCCATATTAACTTTTTTACTGTCATTTTCAATATCATTACTTTTTTTGCTAAAATCCTCACTTTTTTCCATTTTACTTTCATCTTTTCCTTTATTAATTTTTTCTTTTGATTGTTGAGTTTTCCCAACATTTACTACCTTATTTTCATTTTCAACCTTTTCCATAACTACTCCATTTTTATTTATTATATTTAATTATATAAATTTTTCAATAAATTATGCACAATATATTAAGTCTCTATTATTATACACGTATTAGTACAAATTTGTAAATCCCTTTTTTTATTTTTACATTCTTCTAATTACATTTATGTTACCATTCATACCTAAATTGCTAAGTAGACTATTTTAAAACTGACTGGTACCACTTTATTGCCAAGTAGCCTAAAAACATAAAACTTAATTTATAATTAATATCTTTTATTACAGAATAAATATTATGCAACCTAAAAAGGTGTCCTCTTCAGGACACCTTTTTACTTATATATAAAATTAAATTTTCCAAAAATTCACATACAAATTTCTGGCAGTCTCAGGACTATCATTTCCCTCTGCATTTTTTACTGGTGCAAATTCTTCTTCTCTTTTAACTCTTAAAATAGCCATATCATCTAACATATCAAAAGCATCAAAAATAAATGACTCAAATTTAAACGCATTCGGTTTTTCAGGTGTAACTAATTTTCCATTTTCATCAATATATTTAGCCTTTTTATGAGCACTATGATATGGTAACTTTTTTTGACTAACATCTTTTATAGCATTTATATTAAATAAATTACAATTAATATGAGATTCTCCAAAAACTAATTCACCATTTTTATTTGTTGCTTCAGCTAATTCTGTTGTAATTTCAGTATATTCAACAACTCCTGGTTTTCCATTCTTTTTGCAAAATACACCAACCTTTTCCTTTGGTTCTGCCTTAACAACACTTTTTCCACCAGCTAAAACACCTTTATCTAGTACAACTCCTAATAAAGTTTCATCAACCATTTTAACTAAAACATTATCAACAGGTCCAACAAAAGCCCACTCGATTCCTCTATTTTCCATATCATCTATAATACCATTTTTTCTCATAGATTCAAAAATTCCTCCATGACCATCTGCAGCTTCTTTAATTAAACCTGTTTCATCTATTAATAATTTTCCATCTTCACTACACATAGGTAATTCACCTTGTTTAAAGAAAATTATGGAATTTTTATCATATCCAAAATAATTATTTTCCTCAAAAAATTTAACAGTTTGTTCATTATTCTCTCTACTTGTCATTATATACCAAGGAATTATCACATTATATTTTTCATTACTATCTTTTAACGTAGTAATCAATATTTCAAAAATTGATTTATCATCTTTTAGACCTAGTTTAAATGTTCCTTTTGGGCCACTGTGACCTAATCTTGTTCCTTGACCACCAGCCATAGTTACAACAGCATATTTACCATCTTTTATTTCTTTTTCACCTAGTTTATTGTATTTATCAAGAATATCACTTGACAATACTGTTTTATCAACATATTCTATTGGCTCAATTTTTTCATTTGCAAAATTGATTTGTTTTTTTGTTGATTCATACAACTGTTGTATTTGATCAAAATCAATTGATAAAATTTGGTCTAACAATTTTTCTTTTTTATATTCCTCTAATTTTTCAAAATTTTTCAAAACTTGTTTTTGATTATACCTTTCCAATAATTCAATTACTTCTTTATATTTTTCTTCCATAATATTAGCTCCTTCCAAAATGTATATATATAATATATTTAGATTAACTAATATTATACTATTTTTTTCTTTAAGTCAACAGTTAAATTTTAATTTCCCCAGATGTATTTAATATACCATCATATTGTTTAGTTATTAATTTTATATCTTTTTTTACATCATCAATATTATAACAATTAATTACTTTAATTTCTAAATCTTTAATATTTTTTTTATTAAAATAATTAATAATATTTTTATTATTATTAAAAACATAATTTTTATTTCCACCTATTATTATAGTAATGTTTTTCTTATTTTTTATATCTTCCTCTATTTTATTTTCAATTTTTTCATATGTATCTTTATTACCATTAAACCAATTTATGTTTAATATTTTTTCTTTATTTTTTACATTTAGTTTATCTAATACTGCTTCAAAATTTTCTTTTTCTAATTTTTCAAAAATAGTGGTTATTTCAACATCCTCATTTATCTGTTTGTTTATATATGGAAGTAACATAACAGATAAATGTAAATCGCTAACATAAAAATTACAAAGTCTTTTTATGTTGTGTTGTCCCACATACTTCATTATTCAGCCTCCTAGTTTAAAACTATATGGAAAATTTTACCAATTGATTTGAAATATGTCAATAATATTACAAATAAATCGTTCGTCTCAATTCGACATCTAAATTCGACAAAATAATAAATTTTTCCTTTTGTGTATATTTTTTTAAAAATAGCAAATAATTTTATTAATATACAAAAAAATCACAAAGGAGGATTTAATTTGAAAACATTCAAAAAGATTACTTTAATTTTTATATTTTTAATAATTTACATTATTATTTGTGCTATTTCATATGTTACAGCTGTTTCTGAAACTATTTCTGATAGTGTTTTTAGACTTCATGTAATAGCAAATAGCGACTCTGAAGAAGATCAGAATCTAAAGTATACTGTTCGTAATGAACTTTTAAAATATATGAATTCATTAACTAAAAATATTACATCAAAAGAAGATGCAATTCAAATTGCAAAAGAGCATGAACAAGACTTTTACAGAATTGCAAAAGAAACAGTTGAACAAAATGGGTATAACTATGACATAAAAATTGAAATTGGAAATGCATTTTTTCCGACAAAATATTATGGTGATATTTCTTTACCTGCTGGCTATTATGATTCTTTAAAAGTAGAAATTGGAAACGCCTCTGGTCAAAATTGGTGGTGTGTAATGTTTCCACCATTATGTTTTGTAGATATGTCAACAGGAATTGTACCTGAAGAATCTAAACAAACTATTAAAGAAAATTTACCTGAAGAAGAATACGCTTTAATTAGTACAACAGATAATAATACAATTAATATTAAATTTAAATTAATAGAATTCATAAATAATAACCAACTTTTTTAACTTTTATTTACATTTTTTATTGTAAAAAAATAGTTTTTATGTTATAACCTTTAATGATTGTTTATACATTTTTTTAGGAGGTATTTTATTGGAAAAATTAGTTATAAAAGGTGGTACTCCACTAAAAGGTGAAGTTACTATCAGTGGAGCAAAAAATGCAGCAGTAGCTATATTACCAGCTGCCTTACTTATAAATGGTAAATGTACAATAGAAAATTTACCAAACATTAGCGATGTTAAAATATTATGTGAAATATTATCAAAGTTAGGTGCTAAAATTACATGGATAGATAAAAATACAATTACATTAGATACAACAAACGTCTGCCAACATCAGGCACCAATAGATATGACAAGTAAATTCAGAGCTTCTTATTACCTTATAGGTTCTCTTTTGAGTAGATGCAAAGACGTAGAGGTTGGACTACCAGGGGGATGTAACTTAGGTGCAAGACCTATAGATCAACATATAAAGGGATTTGAAGCTCTTGGTGCCCATGTAAACATATCAAACGGAAAAATTCAAGCAACAGCAGAAAAACTAGTTGGAACATCTATTTATTTAGATATGGTATCAGTAGGAGCTACAATTAATGTAATGCTTGCAAGTGTTTTAGCAGAAGGAACAACAGTAATTGATAATGCTGCTAAAGAACCACATGTAGTTGATGTTGCAAACTTTTTAAATACAATGGGTGCAGATATACGTGGTGCTGGAACTGACGTTATAAAAGTTAATGGTGTATCTGAACTAAAAGGTAATGCTACATATTCTATAGTTCCCGATCAAATAGAAGCTGGAACATTTATGCTAGCTGCTGTTGCTTCTAGAGGTGATGTTATAATAAAAAATTGCATTACCAAACACTTAGAATGTTTAACTGCTAAAATAGTTGAAATAGGTGCTAATGTCGAAGAAGATGGTGACAGATTACATGTATGGTGTACAAAAAGGCCTCAAAAAGCCAATATAAAAACTTTGCCATATCCAGGATTTCCAACAGATTTACAACCACAAATGGGTGTAACACTTTCAATTGCAGAAGGAACAAGTATTATAAATGAAAGTATATGGGAATCTAGATTTCAGTATACAAATGAGTTAAACAAAATGGGAGCTAAAATCACATCTCAAGGTAAATCAGCAATATTTGAAGGTGTTGAAAAACTTTCTGGTGCACCTGTGTATGCAACAGACTTACGTGCAGGTGCTGCACTTATCATTGCAGGGATTATTGCAGAAGGTACAACAGAATTATATAATTTAGCACACATAGATAGAGGTTATGAAAATATTGAAGAAAAGTTTAGAAAACTTGGTGCTAATATTACAAGAGTAACTGAATAATTGTAAAAAATACTTAATCAAAAGGATGAAATTTAAATGTTTAGATTTTGTAGTTTATTTAGTGGAAGTTCCGGTAACAGCTCGCTTGTTCAAACTGATAAAACAAATATATTAGTTGATTGTGGTGAAAGTGCTAAAAAAATAATAAATTCACTTTCTGAAATCAATATAAATATAGAAAATATTAATGCTATTTTAATAACACATGAACATATTGACCATGTAAAATCACTTGGAACTCTATCAAAAAAATATAATATACCAATTTATACAAATAAAGAAACACTTAATGCTATGCCAGAACAAAAAATTAAAATTAAAGAAGAAAATATTAATTTTTTTAATATTTCAGAAGATTTTTTTATTGGAGATCTAAAAATACACGCATTTTCTATACCACATGATGCAGCTAATCCCTGTGGCTTTAATATATATAATAATAACAAAAAGATTAGCATTGCCACTGATATAGGTCACATCACACCAGAAATTATGAATAATTTAGAAAAAAGTACATTTTTATTATTAGAATCAAATTATGATTTTAACACTTTAAAATGTTCACCATATCCATATCATTTAAAACAAAGAATTTCTGGACCATATGGTCATTTATCAAATGATGTAGCTGGTAAAACAATCTCCAAATTATTATATACTGGCTTAAAAACCGTTATGCTTGGACACTTAAGTAAGGAAAATAATTTTCCGGAATTGGCTTATAAAACAGTAATGGATGAAATTATTTGTAACAATAATTTAGAAAATCCAATTAATTTAAGTGTAGCAACACGTTTTAATCATAGTGATATTATTGATATATCTTAAACTATATAATGGGAATAATAGATTTTGAATGATTATTATATTCAGAATTTATTATTTCCATTAAATAATGTATATAAAAAAATAAAAGGAGTTATTAATTATGATACATATTAATATTATTTGTATTGGAAAAATAAAAGAAAAATTTTTTCGTGATGCAATAGATGAATATTCAAAAAGACTAGGTAAATATTGCACATTAAAAATAAATGAATTACCAGACGAAAAAATTCCAAATAATGCAAGTGAAAAAGATTTTATTTTAATTAAAGAAAAAGAATGTAATAATATATTAAATTATATAAAAAAAGATTCTTATATTATTTGTTTAGATTTAAAAGGAAAACAATTTACATCTGAAGAATTTTCTAAAAAAATAGAAAATATTTCTTTAAATTATAATAGTTGTATTACCTTTATAGTTGGAGGTTCACTTGGTATATCAGAAAAAATTTTGAATATATCAAATGAATCTATTTCATTTTCTAAAATGACCTTTCCTCATCAGTTATTTAGAATTTTTTTATTAGAACAAATATATAGAGCTTTTAAAATTTCTAATAATGAGGCTTATCATAAGTAATTTTTATTTATAAAATAAATTGCAGAAAAATTATAAATTATTTTTATTATTATTTTATTCTTGGGGGACAAGATTAAAGAAAACAATAATTTGACAAAAAACTAATATAATATATGGGGTCTATTTTTTATTTTTTATAATTTTTTATGATTTTATTTTTTTATAATTTTTCTGCAAAAATAAAAACTAATTTATTTATTTGTTAATTAATTCTTTTATTAACTATTTTGTTTTAATTAATTTATTTTTTTATTAACTATTTTATTTTTAATTAATTTATTTTTTTATTAATTATTTTATTTTAATTAATTTATTTTTTATTAATTATTTTTTTATTAATTATTTTATTTTTAATTAATTTATTTTTTATTAATTATTTTATTTTTAATCAATTTATTTTTAATTAATTATTTTTTTATTAACTATTTTATTTTTAATTAATTTATTTTTTTATTAATTATTTTATTTTAATTAATTTATTTTT
>CAKPDY010000011.1 GCA_934149165.1 uncultured Clostridia bacterium
AATTACGCACCTGAACCAGTTGATATTGCTGGGTTACAGGTGCATTTTTTCATTTTTTACTGTCAAACTCAGGATATAATTTAATTTTTTTCAATAATAAATTTCAAAATAATTGCTGGTGTATGTGTATACTCAAAAGTAGGAAAACTGAAGTGTTCCAAATTCCTACAATTAGGCATTCATAAGTTGATAAAATCTTTCTGCTGTTAGGACTTCTTTTTCTAATAAGTCATTAGATATTAATTCAAGTTTTTCCATATTACTAGCAAGAATTGATTGTGCTTTAAAATATGCATCATTTACTAAAAATTTTATTTCATTTCCTATCATATCTGTATATTTTTCTCCTAATAATTGTAATTGGTATGGGTCTTTATCTAAATTAATGTGGATAGGTCCTATAGAATCACTCATTCCATATACAGTAACCATATTTTTAGCGATGTCATTTGCCACTTCCAAATCATTACTTGCACCTGTTGAAATATCATCTAATGCTAATTTTTCTGCAGCACGTCCACCCATTAAAGCTATTAATTTTTCTTCCATTTCTGTTTTTGAAATATAACATTTATCTTCATTGGTTTTGTACATAGTATATCCGCCAGCAACTCCTCTTGGTATTATAGAAATTTCTTTAATATCTTTTTGTGTTTCTAAAAAATAGCTTACTATTGCATGTCCAGCTTCATGTACAGCTGTTCTTTTTTTATCTTTTTCTGAAATAACCCTATTATGTTTCTCTAATCCAACTGTAACTTTTTTTAATGCATCTTCTATATCTTTATTTGTTATATTGTCACGTTCTCTTATTGTTGCAAGGATAGCAGCTTCATTTAAAATATTTGATAATTCTGCACCTGTAAATCCTGCTGTATCTTCTGCTATATTTCTTAAATCTACATCATTTGAGAATTTCTTTCCTTTTGCATGAATTTTTAGTATTGCCTCTCTTCCATTTAAATCTGGTAAACCAACTGTTATTTGTCTATCAAATCTGCCTGGACGTAATAGTGCTTTATCTAACATTTCTGGTCTGTTTGTTGCTGCTAATACAATTATTGTTTCATTTGTATCAAAACCATCCATTTCAACTAATAATTGATTTAATGTTTGATTATTTTCTGTTTCAGATCCACTTGAACTTGACCTTCTTGAACCTATTGCATCTATTTCATCTATAAACACAATACAAGGAGCAATTTTTCTTGCTTTTTCAAATAATTTTCTTACTCTTGAAGCTCCTAAACCGGCAAACATCTCAATAAATTCTGAACCACTCATTGATATAAATGGTACATTAGCCTCACCTGCTATTGCTTTTGCAATTAATGTTTTTCCAGTTCCCGGATTACCACATAGTAAAACTCCACGAGGTACTTTTGCACCCATTTCTTGGAATTTTTTAGGATTTTTTAAAAAGTCTACAATTTCTATCATTTCTTGTTTTTCTTCATCTAAACCTGCAACATCATCAAATTTAACTTTTGTTTTTTGTGTTTCTGAATCATAAACTTTTCCTTTTTCTCCTAAGCCTTGCATTTTAAACATAATAATTATTAATGCAACCAATAAAATTGTTGGTAAAAAGGAAATTATTGTTCTTAACATAGTTACAAAAATATTTCTTTCTTTTTGAATTAAATTTATATTACTTCCATTATTTGTTTTATCTTGTACTAAATCTATAAATGAGTCTGTACTAGGTATTAATACACGTTTTTCTTTTTCTTCATTTTTTAGTTTTACTTTTGCAATATCGCTTCCTTCTGTCATTTCGATTTTTTCAACAGTAGATTCATTTATACTTGTAAGTAATTGTGTATATGAAAAATCTTTATCTTCCTTTTCTTTACTATTGTTTATAAATAAAAAAGCTCCTATAAATGCCAATACTATAATTATTGCTATGCTTGCTATAATTAATCCTTGCTTTTTTCTGTTTCCATCATCATTATTATTTAATCCCATTTACTTTTTCTCCTTTTGTATTATTTTCCTCATTATTAGTATTATTATTCTTTTTTACAAATTTTATTTTTATTATTATAAAAAGGAATACTTTTGAAATATAATATGCAAAATTAATTTATAATTTATCAAGTTTATTTTGAATAAACTTGATAAATTATAACTAGTTATTTGGTACAATAGTATTTGTTATTGAATTTATACTATTATTTGTTGTGTTTTTATTTGTATTTGTATTTGTATTAGTGTTAGTATTTGTATTTTGTATTTTATTTACTATTAATGTAATTTTTGCTTCTTTAGATACTATAGAACCTGGATTTATACTTTGTGATAATACTATACCATTTGATTTTGAAGGTTCTGATTTATATTCAACCCTAACAGTTAAATTTCCTAATGTTCTCCTTGCTTCTTCTTCAGTTTTTCCAACAACATTTGTAACTGTAATATCTGTATCTTTTTGTTCCTCTTGTCTTCTTCTTTCTTCTTCTTCTCTTTTCTTTTCTTCATCTTTTGCCTTTTTAGTTTCTGCAGTATGAATATTACATTTTTCAGAAACTACAACATATTTACCATTGCTATTTGTTTTCCATGATGCATTAGCCTCTTTTTCTGGCATAGCTAAACCTTTTACAACTTCTGTATGTTCACAATAATCTGTTGCTAATTTTTTGCTTTCAGAACAAATAACAAATTCATTATGTCCTTCACATTTTCCTGGAACAGCACCTTCAACAAAATATTCTGTATATGTATCTGTACAAGAGCTTGTTGCACATTTTCCAGAGCTTTTACATACTGTTGCTGTTACTACATTACTTGGTTTTTCAAAAGTTTTACCTTCCAAATTTGAATGTATATTTTTCATTACATTATTCCATATTAATGTGGCTGGACTTCCTCCATAAGTGTTAACTTTTTCTTTATAGTCATATCCAAACCAAGTAGCTGCTGTATAATATGGTGTAAATCCACATAGCCATACATCATTCTGTTCTTGAGTTGTACCTGTTTTTGCTGCAACATCAATATTAGTCATTTTACATATTTTAGCTGTACCATAGGTACCTTCTACAGGCTGTTTTAATAAACTTTTCATTATATATGCGTTACCTTCTGACATTACTCTTCTTGTTTCCTGAACACATTCTATTACAACATTTCCAGATGAATCTTCAACTTTAGTATAGAAAGTAGGTTCAATATAAACACCATTATTAGCAATTGTTGCATATGCTGCCACCATTTCCAATGTATCAATTCCACAAGTACCTAATGCTGTTGATATATTTGAATCATTTATACTACCTTTTTCTACTTCACTTGCCTTCTTTAATGAAGTAATACCTAATTCTCTCATATAATCAATTGCTGTATCTACATTAAGTTCTGTCATTACTTTACAAGCCACTATATTAGATGATACTTCTAATGCATCTCTAACACTACATAAACCTGATTTTGCAGATGTAGCATTTCCTGGATGATAATCTTTTCCAAAAACTGTATATGAATTATCATATATTGTTGATGCATTTATTATTCCTTTTTCAAGTGCAGGTCCATATACTCCAATTGGTTTTATTGAAGAACCTGGTTGTCTTTCACTATAAATTCTATTTATTCCAATAGCATCAACATCTGTTCCTAATCCTCCCATACACCCTACTACTTTTCCAGTTTTATGGTCTATAATAACCATTGCAGATTGTGTATGTTGTCCTTCTTTTTCTTTGCTTGGTTTTACATATGTATCACTTTTATATTCATTTTCAACAGTTTGTTGAATTGATGGTATTTGAGTTGTATAAATTTTTAACCCACCACTATATACACGATTTTTAGCATATTCTTCAGACATTCCCTTTTCTTCTACTAACTCATTTACTACTTGATTTACTGCTGCTGATATATAATATGATTTTATTGTTGAAGTTGGTAATTCACCTTTTTCAAACTTTAAACCTTCATTTACTTTTGCAATTGCTTCATTATATTGATCATTATTAATAAAACCTAATTCTTTCATTTTTCCCAAAACTGTTTTAGTTCTTGACATCATTTTTTCTGTATTAGGATTTTCTTTATATGGATTATATTGACTTGGGCTATGTGTTACACCAGCTAAAAATGCACATTCCTCAATTGATAAATCACTTGCAGATTTATTAAAATAATATAATGATGCTGTTTCTACACCACAAATATCTCCCCCACTTGAAGCTAGTGGTATTAAATTTAAATATAATTCCAAAATTTGATCTTTATCAATCATTTTTTCTATTTGATATGCTCTAGACATTTCTCTTATTTTTCTTTGCATACCTTCTTTTCCGCTACTTTGTTTTTCATTTGTAATATTTTTTACTAATTGTTGTGTTATTGTACTACCACCAAAATTTGACGAACCTGAATGAGTTACATATGTTACTGTAGCTGCAGCTGTTCTTTTTAAATCTACACCACTGTGTTTATAAAATCTTTCATCTTCTATTGCAACAAATGCTTTAGGCAAATAAGTACTCATATCATTTAAACTAATTATTTTTCTATTTTCTTTTCCTGATAATTCTGCTATTACATTTCCTTCAGCGTCATATATTATTGTGTTTGAATAACCTATTAACAAATCTTCTTTTGTCATTGCAAATTTGTCACTAAAGAAAATTCCAACGAAAACTCCTCCTGCAATTAAAAATAATAAAAATAATAATATTATAAATATAAGTATTGCTTTTTTAACTTTTGAATGTCCTGTTTTTTTATTTTTAGTTTTAGTTCCTTTTATTATTGGGCCATTATTAAAACTAGTTTTTCTTACAGAATTATTTGTTCTTTTTCTTTTTTTACTGTTATTTCTTCTACCACTCATATTTTTACACCCTTTCTAACTAAATTTTTAGCCAAACTTTCTAATTTATTATATTACAAAACCATAAAAATTGAAAGACTTTTTTTAATTTTTGTTATAGTTAATTTTATATTACAGAATTGAATTTAACTTTTTACTTTATGATGTAGTTAATTTTACCATGTAATATTTATTAACTATAACATATATTAATAATATCTTTATAATCTGTTACTAAATATGCTCCCTGTTTTATTAACTCATTTGTTCCAACTGAATTAGTATTACTAATGTTTCCTGGTATAGCAAATACTTCTTTTCCTTGTTCAAGTGCAAAATCTACAGTTATTAATGACCCACTTTTACTTTTAGCTTCTATAACAACAACTCCATCTGATAATCCACTTATTATTCTATTTCTTGCTGGAAAATTTATTTTTTCTGGTTTAGTACCTATGATATATTCAGTAATTATTAGACCATTATTTCTTACAATTCGTTCATATAACATATTATTTTCATATGGATATCTAATATCTAATCCATTTCCTATTACAGCTATTGTATTACCAGAAGCTTCTAATGCTCCTATATGTGAATATGTATCTATTCCTTTTGCAAGACCACTTATAATGCATTTATCTTGTTTAGCTAAATTATAAGAAATTTGTTTTGCTACGCTTTTTCCATATTCAGAACACTTTCTACATCCAACAATTGCAATACAATCTTTTTTTAATAACTCTATATTTCCTTTTGCAAATAATATTACAGGATTATCATATATATTTTTAAGTTTATTTGGATAACATTTATCTAATATTGTTATAATCTGTATATTGTTTTTATTCATGTATTCTTCATATTTCTCTATATTTTTTCTATACTGCTCTCTTAGTATTTCTAATTTATTTTCATTAGTAATATTAATATTTTTTAATAAACTACTTTTACTTAAATTCCAAATTTTTTCTGGTGTACCATATTCAATTAGTAATTTTTTCTTTTGTAAACTATTTATTTTTTCTAATCTTGAAAACCATATCCAATATTTATTATTCATTTTTCTCCTTTCAATTTCTAAATTTCTATTTTATAACTAAAAAAATAGGAGTCTAAAATTATTTTTAGTCCCCTACTTATATTTTATTTATTTTTTGCAGCTTTTACAACATTTTCCATAAGCATTGCTATTGTCATTGGTCCTACTCCACCTGGAACAGGTGTTATATATGATGCTTTTTTTTCTACATTTTCAAAATCTACATCTCCCACCAATTTACCTTCACTATTTCTATTTATTCCAACATCTATGATAACAGCCCCATCTTTTACCATATCTGCTTCAAGAAATTTTGCTTTTCCTATAGCTACAATAATTATATCAGCTTTTTTTGTATATTCTTCTATATTTTGTGTTTTTGAATGACACACAGTTACTGTTGCATCTTTTCGTAACATACATTGTATTAAAGGTTTTCCTACAATATTACTTCTACCTATAATTACAACATTTTTTCCTTTTATATCTATTTCATACTCTTCTAACATTTTTACTATACCAAATGGAGTACAAGATATAAAGCAGTCCTCACCAATAGAAAGTTTTCCAACATTTATTGGATTAAACCCATCTACATCTTTTTTATAATTTATCTTATTAAATGCTTCATTAATATATAAATTTTTTGGTATTGGACTTTGTAATAATATTCCATGTATATCACTTCTATTATTTAAATTTTCAATTAATTCAAGCAATTCTTTCATAGTTGTATTCTCATTCATTAAAAATTCTTCATATTGTATGCCTATTTCTTCACAGGCTTTACTTTTGTTTTTTACATATACTTTTGAAGCTTTGTCTTCTCCTACCATTATTACTGCTAATTTAGGATTTATTCCTATTTTTTTTAGTTCACTTACTTCATTTTTCAAATTTATTCTTATTTTTTTTGCTAAATCTTTTCCATCTATTATTTTAGCCATTGTGCCATTCCTCCAGTTAATGTTTAAAAGTAAACACTTTACCTTTCTTCTTGCTTATCATCTTCAAACAATTTATTTATTTCTTTTGCTCTATCAGCTATATTTTTCAATTCTTTACTTTCTTTTTCAGCATTAACCTTAGATTTTTGTGCTTTTTCTTTTAAATACTTTTTAAATTCTTCTTCATAATTCATGATAATCACTCTTTTCTTTTAAATATTTTTAAAAATTTTTTTAAAATCTTTCTTATGATTGATGTTTTATACTCAACCATTTGTACTTTTGTTTCATTTTCTTGTTCATGTTTATTCTTAGAAAAAAATATATCACTATCAAATTTATTTTTTTCATTTAAACATTCTTCATATTTGCCATCAAATTTTCTCCACTTTTCTTTATTAAAGTCATCAACTAAATATTCACTCATTATTAATGAAAGCCATGCTTTTGTTTGTGGTAAAAATTCTTGTTCAGAAACTTTTTTAGTTATATCTATATTTAAAATATACTCATTATCCATATTTTCTTTAATATACTGTATCATTTCCTTAGGAATTTTTTTGTACAATTCTTCACTCATATTATTAATAATATAATTTAGTTCTGTTAAACTTTTTTTATCATTTGCATCTAATAACATTTCTATCTTTTTCCTTACTCTATTATTTAGATTTTAAGGTATATCTATAAACTTATTTAGCTATCTTGTTTTTTCTTTTCCAACATAACGTATTTTTTCTAATATTTGCTTTCCTCTTCTTCTTAGTTTTGCCAAAAGAGATTTATCCATATCATAATAAATTTTTGAAAATTCTTTTAATTCTTCTTGCTCTTCTTCTTTTTGTTTATCATTTAAAAACTTTTTTATTTTTCCCTTATTATTAATATCTTTTGTTTTATTTTTAATTGAATATTCATAAGGTTTTAATATCTCTGGAATAGAAATTTTAGGTGAAACATTTTCCAAATAATTTCCATGTTCATCAAAAACTTGTTCACAACCTTTGCGCAGATATTCTTTATGTATTTTTCTTGCCTCATCTACTATATAAAAACTTGTTGGTGCTCTTAAATAAGATATATCAAGTCCATCATAAAATCTTCTTTCATATCTTCTATGTTCAGGAATTGTATTTCTATCTTCTTCATAATCTTGCATAAATCTTGTTCTATCTACAGCATCTGCATCTTTTAAATAAATACATATCAATTTAGCTACATTATTATTTTTTTTATCAACATTATATTTATCGCATAATTGTTCGAATACTTCTTCATTAAACTCATTATGATTTTTTTCATTAACTTCATGATAACTTATGGCAGTTTGTACCATTGCAATTTGCTGTTCATTATATTTTTTAGAACCATCTTTATTTTTTTCTTTATTCATATAAAATTCAGCTGCTAATGCACTTGGATTAGCATGTTTTACTTCATCTCCATCTTCTCTGTTGCCATCACCTAATCCATTCCAAATTCCATCTCTACCAACATCATGATATTTAGCAGCTTGAATTACTAAATCAAGATCATCGCCAACTAATTGTTTTTCACCTTTTGCTATTAAATATGAAAATAATACAACATTATTTATATGTTTTTGTCCATGTATAGATGAGCTATGTGATGGGTATTCGTCTAATTCTTTTATATCTCCAATAGCTTCACCTATAATTTCTCCACCTTTTTTACCTGTTATAGGATCAACTTCTTCTAACATATTATTAATATTTATATTTCTTGGTGGCAATTCCTCAATTATTTTTTTTTCTAGATATTGCTGTAGGTCATATCCTGGATCATATTCAAAATAAGCATGTTTATATTTTTCCAATTCATTCATAGTAATTATCTTCAATTGTTGATAACACTGTTTTTGAACATTAATATCTAAAGTTTTAATTTTATTTTCTATTTTTTCTAATCTATTATTCATAATTTCTTTTGAAAATAATTTTTCACGTATTTCTTTATGTACTAATTCATTATTATCATTTCGTATATTATTACCAGCTCTATTATTTTCAGATTCTACTATAATTCTTTCCATCAATTTTAGAAAATCCTGTACTTTCTCTGGTGAAGATTCTAATTGATTTTTATCAAAATTCAAAAATTGTTTTTCTAAATCATCAATTTTTAATCTTTCTCTTATTGCATTATATGTTCTATCAATAATAACTATGTTAACATTTCTTTTTTTAGATTCATCTATAGACTCTTTCCAACAAGAATCACTTTTAGCATAATTTTCTACTACACCAGCTCTATAATATTTATTAGAGTATTTGTTAAAATCTAAGTATTTTTTTAAGTTTTCAGAAGTTAATATTTCATTATTGTCTAAAATATAATTGTTTAAAGAAGGTTCTGCTTCATAAACTACATATGATGGTTGTTTTTTATATTTTCCATTGTTTTCATCTATCTTTTTGCTGTTCAATTCACGTCTTTCATCTAAATTTTCGTTATGCCTTCTTCTAGTTCTATTAATTATTCCATTTGTTAAATAAAATTTTATATCTGCCTTTTCTCCCTTTGTTCTAGCTTTTGCTATATTCATATCTTCAGCAAATCTGCATGATGCCATATCCCAAGGTGCAGATGCTAATAAACTTTTTTCATCAAAATCAGTAAATCCCAATTGTGCACCTCTAACTGGAGCATGATTCATATTATTATTTGCTGTAAGAACTGTACATAAACCATGATTTTTTAATAATTTACAATCCCAATCTAAAGCATCAGAATATGACTTTAAAGAAGTTGAAGCAATTTTATAATCTCCTTGTATCATATATACATTTTGTGAATCAATTTGAATTTTATCTGAATCTTTTGGAATATATAATTCTTTATTTCTTTCTCTTGCAAAAAACTTTCTTAATGTACTATCCATACGATATGATACATTCATAGTATTTTTATTATTAATTTTTGTATAATAATTTTTTAAAATATTTAAATCTTTAGTATCAATAATACTTTTCAATGCTGTCATATATTGTTTTACAGCTTGATTTTCACCTTTTATTCTTTCAATTTCAGATTTAATTTCATTAATATCATTTATCTTCTTGTTTTGTGTTACAAAATCATATATTTCCTTATCGTTTTCTTTTTCTATTAACTCCATCATTTGTTTATAATCATTTCCATATCTATCCATCATAAATTTTGCAGAATCTAATCCATGACCAAATTGTTTTAATAATATTACATGCTTGTACTTATCTATTTTATCTAATTTTTCATAATATTCATCTTTAATATTTCCTATTAGTAAATCATTATACTTCTTATTTACATTAAAATTTTTTATATCACTATATTTTTGAATTTTAAAAAAATTTTTATTTGTCAATAATGCTGTTATTTGTTCTAGCTCATCAGCATCTTTTTTATTTATAATATTAGAATTGCTTTTCTGATATAAATTATCAATTTTATCTTTCATTGATTTATCCAAAAATAATTCATAATATTCTCCACTTTTAATATTAAATAAATAATCCTCTGCAACACTTATCCAATCCAAATCATTTTTATCCATTTCATTAACAATAGTTGCAAACAATTTGTATTGTTCCACACTCAGTGTTGCAATTTGATTTTGTACTTCTGGATATACTGTTAACATACTCAAAAAATTAGATAAATCATTATAGTATGGAGCTAATATTCTAACATCAATAGTCTCCAATACTTGTTCGTTTTGTTTTAACAAAAATTCAATTTTATCCATTACAACTTGTCTTTCATACGAACTGTTTATTTTAGCTTCATCTAACATTTTATTAACTTTTTTTTCATATACAATATCCATTTTTAATTTTTTCTCCTTTGTTTTATCTGCTTATATCATCATCTATATCTTTTATTTCTGTTGTAACATCATTTTCCTCTTCTTTTCTTTTTGTATTATATATTTGTTTATCTTCTTTTTTAGATTTTCCTTTAAAATTAACTTTATTGCTTTCTGGTTGTGGATTATAATTTCTTGGTTTTTCTTTATTTTCTTTTGCATTTGATTTTGTATCTCTTACATTTTCAAAGAACATTGTAATTGCGTCCATAACAGTTGCTCCTTTCTTAATTTCATCTGCTATATTTAATGCCTTTACTATTCTAGGATTATCTACTAATTCAGTTACTTTTTCTACTTTTGTCATTAATTGTTCTGGTCCATATAGAATTGTTTCAGAACCATTATTAATCATCTCTTCACCAGGCATTGTTATAAAATCTGAATGTCCTTTAGTAACATGTTTAACTGTATGAGTACCAACTTGAACACTATCTAATAATGAATCTTGTGAATTATTAATAATGTTTTGTATTTCATCATGTGTTGAATTCCATCCATTTGCAATTCCTGTTTGTGATCTTGATTTCCAGAAATCTAATCCATCAGACATTTCTGCAATCATTTTTTGTTGTTCTTCAAATGAATTACATTTTAATACTTTATTAACTAAATCTTGTGCTGTTACATCATTTCCTGCTTGTTTTTGTAAAGCCGCTAATATATCAAATAAATTTGCATTATCAGAAATTGTACCTTCAGATAATAATTCTTTTGGAATAACTCCTGAAGTAATTTTTGAAGAGTCAAAACCATTTGCATCAGATAATGATACAACTTTACCATTAATTTTTTGTGCAGCACCACGGAAGAAATCCATATTTTCCATAACTCCTGTATCTCCTGCATTATTATATGCATATGAAATACTATTATCTTTACTATTTTTCATTATATTTTTAATTGAAAATTGATCAAGCAATTTTTCTTGTGATGATATTTTTGTTACATAATCTGGAACTTCTTCAGTTGTAACAACAGATTTCACCCATTCATGACCTTGTTGTGTTTGAGCTTTTGGAGCTGCTTCTGCAAATACAACATTTTCTTTCACTTCTTGCACTTTACAATGTTCTAACATCCAATCTTTTATACGTGGACCAACAAATTTATGTATTCCAACATTTCCAATAGCCTTAATTCCTGTTATTGTTCTTGTAACATTTGCTTTATTAGCTCTATCATGTTGATTATATGATATTGCATCTGTTTGAACAACTTCTCTAGTATTTATTTTTCCATCTTTTATTAATTCTTGTAATTTAGGACTTGTTAATATTTTTTGTTTCATTTGTTCTGTTTCTTTTTCAGCTCTTTCAATCTCATTTATTTTCATTGCATTTTCAGGACTCAATGGTTTTATATATAATGCATTTTTCATGTTTTTTAAATCATCTATATGTTTATCCATTGCTTCTAACTTATCTGAAAAGTAATTTGCTTTTGCCTTTTCAGTAAAAGATTTCTTAATGTCTTGATATCCAGCCTCTAAAACAGCTGCATTTCCTTCTTTATAATTTACTAATGCCTTAAATCTTGCTTTAAATAAAGTTCTTATTGGTTGAGGATTCTTACCTTCTGCCTGTAATTTTTTAGTTTCTTGATTAATGAAATAGTCTTTTCTTGCCTCATACCTATGTGCTGGCTTATTACTATATATTCCAGAATCTGTTTTAGCTATTTTTCCATATAATTTAGAAACTGGTTTTCCTATTCCTCTATATACAATTGCTCCAACATTTCTTACTCCTAATGGAATATTAACTAATGCATGTCCAATTTTCTTTAAAACATTTGGTTCTGTTCTTACTGCTAAATAATTTACTTTTTCACCATATTTTCCTAATGTTACTAAATTATTTTTTGTTGATATATATCTGTTATATGAATAATTTTTTGTATCTATATAAGCTTTGTCTTCTTGCATTTCTCTTATTGAGTTATAAACTGATTCTCCTTGTGCAGCTCTTGCTAATCTTTCTGATTTTTCTTCATATAATTCTAATTGTAATATTTTTAAATCATTTTCTTTGTCAGGATAAAAATTAATAACTTCTTTTCCTGTTACAGGATCTTTTTGCAAATTTTGTTTAAATCTTCTCATTGCTGCATTATATGCTCTTTCTTTGTTCTTATCCCCATAATATTTATCAATCATATCCGATAAATAGTTTTCAATGTTTTTACCTAATAAATAATCTTCTGGTTTTTTATCAAATTTAAATGAATAATCGTTTTGTTTATTATATAGATTATTTCCATTGTATGGCATATTTCCATTATTATAGTAGTTGTTCATACCATAATACTGTGTGTTTTGAACATTGTTTTGGCTTTTATTCATGTTGTATTGTATATTTTGAACATTATTTTGACTTTTACTCATACTGTATTGTGTATGTGTATCACTACTTTTTGGTGTTTTATTTAAGTTTACATTTTTATTATCATTTTGATTGTCTTTATCCAAATTTACCTTTTGATTATTCTTATTTAGATTGTCTTTATCCAAATTCACCTTTTGATTATTTTTATTTTGATTGTCTTTATCTAAGTTTACCTTTTGGTTACTTTTATTTTGATTATTTTGTAATGGATCATTTACTTTAATATTATATCTTTTGCCTATTTTTAATAATACTCTTGTTGACAAAGCAATTCTTTCAGTATAAGTTAAACTTTCATCCTCTGTACGTAATATTGAACTTTTAACACTTCTTATATCTCTGTGTGATACCCCATTTTTTTTATACAATTCATCTAATAATTCTTGCAATGCTGCTTTTACTACTTTAGCTTTTTCATCATCATTCATTTATATACTCCTCCTTAATTTAATATATATTTTACAACTTAATACTATTATATCAAATTTACATATCCAATTCAAGTTTAATATAATTTTTTTGCAATAATTATGTAAAATTTCTTTTCTATAATTGTTTAATAAAAATCTTTAGACTATTAGCTATACTTTTCGCATCTAATCCATATAATTTTTCCAACTCTTCCACTGTCCCATGTTGTACAAATACATCATCATACCCATAACATTTAACACAAACATTTTCAATTTTACATTGATTAACCAATTCTATAACTTTGCTTCCTAATCCACCTTTTAAAATTCCATCTTCTATTGTAATAACATTTTTGGTTTTTCTAATAGACCTTTCTATCTCTATATTATCAAATGGTTTTAAAAACCTAGCATTTATAATTTCACAATCTATATTCTGTTTTTCCAAGATATTACTCACTTCAACAGCTCTTCCTACCATTTTTCCAATTGCAATAATTGTTAAATCTTTTCCTTCTCTAATTATTTCAGATTTTCCAAGCTTAATATTATCACACTTACTAAATTTAGTATTTCCTTCTCCACCTCTTGGATATCTTATTACAACTGGAGAATTTAAATTAATTGCAAATTCAAGCATTTTTTCTAATTCTTCAAAATTTTTAGGTGCCATTATTGTTAAATTAGGAATTAACGAAAAAAAAGCCATATCAAATATCCCCTGATGTGTTTCTCCATCATTTCCAACAATTCCAGCTCTATCTGCACACATTACAACAGGTAAATTTTGAATACATATATCATGAATTACTTGGTCAAATGCTCTTTGATAAAAAGATGAATATATTGGTACTACTGGTATAAATCCTTTTTTTGCAAATCCTGCTGCCATACTTAATGCATGCTGTTCTGCAATTCCAACATCAAAAATTCTTGATGGAAATTTTTGTTTAAATATTTTTAATCCAGTTCCTTCTATCATTGCTGCAGAAATTGCAACAATTTTTTCATTTTTTTCAGATAATTCTACCAACTTATTTCCAAAAATTTTAGAATAATCTTCTTTTTTTTCTACAAGTACATTACCTGTTTCTACATCAAAACTAGCAGTACTATGAAATTTATCTGGAGTTTCTTCTGCAAATTTATATCCTTTTCCCTTTTTAGTAACAACATGTATTAAAACCGGTCCTTCAATAGTTTTACTTATATTTAAAATACTTTCAAGTTTTTCTAAATCATGACCATCAACAGGTCCTAAATATGTAAATCCAATATCTTCATAATACATTTTTTTAATGAAAATTTGTTTTACTCCACTTTTCACTCTTTGTATTAACTTTACAGTTTTCTTCCCTAAAACAGGTATTTTATATATCATTTTTTTTATATTACTATTAGTTTTTGTATAAAATTTTTTAGTTCTTAACTTATTTAAAAAAAATGTAATTCCACCAACATTTTTAGAAATGCTCATTTCATTATCATTTAAAATAACTGTTATATTAGCACCACTAGTTCCAGCATCATTTAATGCTTCTTGAGCCATTCCTCCAGTTAAGGCACCATCTCCTATTACTGCAACAACTCTGTCATCTTTATTTTCTAACTTATTAACCCTTGCCATACCTAAAGCAACTGAAATTGATGTACTACTATGACCTGTATTAAAAGAATCAAATTCTGATTCAGATGTTTTTGGAAAACCTGCAATTCCATTTATTTTTCTTAATGTATTAAATTCATTTTTACGTCCTGTTAGTATTTTATGTACATATGTCTGATGTCCAACATCCCAAATTATTGCATCTTTTGGAGTATTAAATACTGAATGTATAGCAATTGTAAGCTCTACAACTCCTAAGTTTGAAGCTAAATGTCCTCCATTTTTGGAAACAACATCTATTATAAGTTTTCTTATTTCATTTGATAATTCTTTTTTTTCACAAATATTCAAATTTCTTAAATCTGATATATCATTTATTTTTTCTAACACTTTTCCCACTTTTAGCAACATTCCTTTCTAAATGATTACATGAAATTGTATTAAAAATATCTTTTATTTTTATATCATAAAACAAATTAAAAGTCTATTATAAAATAACATATTTTGAACTAATAATATTAAATAACATCGCTAAATGAAATAGATATCACAAAAATGTAATATTTTTGTAATATCTATTTACTGTTTACTTATTCCCTCATATCATCTTCAATTTTCAACAATCTGTTATATTTTGCAACTCTATCAGTTCTACAAGGAGCACCTGTTTTTATTTGACCACAATTTACTGCAACAGCTAAATCTGCAATAAAAGTATCTTCTGTTTCTCCGTGAACGATGTGATACAATCACACCATATCCTTTACTTCGTGCAAATTCAATAGTTTGAAGTGTTTCACTTAATGTTCCTATTTGATTTAATTTTATTAAAATACTATTTGCAACTTTTTTATTAACACCTTTTATAAGTCTTTTTAAATTAGTAACAAATAAATCATCACCAACTAATTGAACTCTATTACCCATAATTTCTGTTAATTTTTTCCATGTTTCCCAATCTTCTTCTGCTAATCCATCTTCAATGGAAACTATAGGATATTTTACAGTTAAATCATTTAAATATTGCACCATTTCATCTGGAGTTTTAAATATATTACTTTTCCAAAAATAATATCCATTTTTTCCTATTTTTTTTGCTTCTTCATACATTTCTGTACTTGCTATATCTAAAGCAATTGCTATATCTTTTTTAGGTTCATATCCAGCTTCTTTTATAGCTTGTATAATTATCTCAATAGCTTGTTCATCATTTTCTAAATTTGGAGCAAATCCACCTTCATCACCAACAGATGTTATATGATTATTTCTTTTTAATATACTTTTTAATGTATGATAAACTTTCACACCCATTTCCATACATTGCTTGAAATTTGTAGCTCCAACTGGTACAATCATAAATTCTTGTATACTTATATTATTATCTGAATGTTTTCCTCCATTTAATATATTCATCATTGGAACTGGCATTTTTTTTGCATTTATTCCACCTAAATAATTATATAAACTAACACCAAGTGCATTTGCACTAGCTCTTGCAACTGCAAGTGAAACGCCCAACATTGCATTTGCCCCTAATTTTGATTTATTTTCTGTTCCATCAATCCATATAAGTTTTTTATCTATTTCTAATTGATTAAAAGCATTTGCTCCTTCTAATGATTTTGCAATCATTTCATTTACATTTTTTACTGCATTTTTTACTCCTTTTCCCATATATCTATTTTTATCATTATCACGTAATTCCAATGCTTCAAAACTTCCTGTTGATGCCCCAGATGGTACCATAGCTTGACCTATGCTTCCATCTTCTAACATTACCTCTACCATAACTGTAGGATTTCCTCTTGAATCTAACACTTCTAATCCTTTTATTTTTTCTATTTTCATACTTTTTTTCATGCCTATACCTCCATTTACATTTTTTACCTATATTATGTATTTGTTTTCTATTATTTATACATTTTTGAATTAACAGTTAATACCTTTTATTGACAAATTAAATTTACATGTTAAAATAAATACAAAAATAGGAGGACCTTATGATAAAAAAAATAATATTTGATTTAGACAACACACTTATAAATTGGGAAGACACATATTTTACATATGCAGTAGAAAATACATGTAAAGATTTAAATATAACTTATTCAAATAAAATTTTAGAACTAGTTATAAATTCTATAAATAATTATGAAAGCCTTTACAATAAATTCACAACAGAAAATTTAACAAAATTATTTAATAATATGGCACAAGAAAATAGCATCAATTTTAAATTTACTGAAAATTTCACCAAAAAAATCTTATTTTACTTTTCATGTTGTATACCTAAACAAATTGATTCTAACATTTTAAATATATTAGATTATTTACATAAAAAATACGAATTAGTTATTTTAACAAATTGGTTTGAAAAAGAACAAGCTATAAGACTAAAAAATTCAGGATTATTACCATATTTTACCAATGTTTATGGAACAGAAAAAATAAAAATAAAACCAAATACAGAAGCATTTCAAACAGCAATTGGAACATGTAAACCAGAAGAATGTATTATGATTGGTGATAATTTCTCAAGTGATATATTAGGTGCATTAAATAGTAACATTAATGCTATTTTTCTTAATAAAAAAAGTGTAGATTTTAATGAACTTATACATAAAAACAATTTAGAAAAATTTTTAAACTCTAATATTACAAATACAATTTCAAAAAATAATAGCCCATTTGTTTTATGTATACAATCACTAACCGAATTATTAAATATTTTATAATTATGGTTCACAAATACAAAATTTTCACATATATTTAATTTTAGGAGGTATATATTATTATGGATGGATTATATGAATTTAATATTCAATCACCAATGGGTAATATTAGAGCTTTAGTAAAATTAATTACCAATGGTAATACTCTAAGTGGTTTTATTGATGTTATGGGAAAGCGTAGTGAATTTAATAATGGATTTGTGAATGGAAATCAACTTTCTATTTCTGGAAAAATCTCTGCTGGAATAGCAAATATTCAATATGATATTTCTGGTAATGTTCAAGGAAATACACTTAATTTGGTTGCAAAAACTAATATGGGAAATTTTAATTTGCAAGGCACAAAAATTTCCAACTAATATTTTAGAATATTAGTATTAAATAAAGTTGGGATAAAAGTTATAAAACTTTTTATCCCAACTTTATTTGTATATTAAAATTAATTAAACAATTCTATCTAAAGCATTTTTAGCACCCCATAAACAAGGTGAATTACAATGCCATTTAGGAAAAGTACATCTTGCACCTTTAGTATATGGTAATAAGTATTTATAAATTTCTTCATCACCATTTTCTTTAACAGAATTAACATATTTATCAAGATTCTTTTTCGTCTGAATTGCAATTTCAAGTTGTGCTGCACCACATAATCTTTCCTGACATTTCATAACAAAGTTTTCAACAGTTCCTCTTTCATTTATATTAAGTAATAATCCTTGTGGAAATTCATTTTCTAAAGAAGAAATATCCTTTATCCACTCATCTTCCAGCTTACTTTCCTTTATTATAGGAGGAACAAAATACTGTAGCTTATCCATAAACGAAATTTCACAATATGTTGTTCTATGTCTTTGTGCTTGTGCTAATTGTGCAAAAGTACCAACATAATTTATGCAATAATTCTCTCCAAATTCTTCCTTTCTAGCTCTTGTAGCAAATAAAGAAAATGTTCTTCCTTTTACATCTGAATTTAATTCTGGAACAATTAAATCTGAAATTTTTTCATTAAATTCAATAAAAACTTTTTTCAATTTTTTATTAAATTCTGTATCTTCTGCTGTTTTAACAAATTTTTCAAACCAATGTGCAATATAATTTAATTGACCAAAACTTACAGTATATTCCATAATTGTAGCTGGTGTAAATACACTTATTAAATATCTTGCATTTTCCTGTGCAAGTTTTTTAGCTCTTTTTTCATCAATATTTGAATATTTAGACTGAATTTCATTTTTAAAAATTTCAATCCATTTCTCATATAACACTTTTTCTTTTTCAGAAGGTTCCATTTTAGTATACCTTGCTGATTTTTCTGATGTATTATAAATCTTTTCATTATTTAAAATCATTGCAAGAATTTTTGGAATTCCCTCTAATGCTAAATTATATGTTACATGACCAAATACACTATGATGACCTGATGCAAGTGTACCTTTTGCTCTTTTTTCAGTTTTAGATGAGTCTTCATTAAATAATACATCTAAAGTATCTGGTAAATAGCATATTCCAGCTGATTTTCCCGAAAAATCTATTGCCTCCTCTTTAGACATTTTATAACCTACTTTTGTTGATGCAAGAACTTTAATTTGCATAATTTACCTCTCCTTTTTACAATATCTAATTTCTACATTTGCAGATTAGCTAAATTATATCATAAATTTTTCCTTTTTCAACATATTATTTATTGTTTTCAAAATAAACACTAGTTTCTTCTAATCCATAAAAATCTACTTGTCTTAAAACTTCATATACAATAATATTAACAGAATTAGATAAATTTAATGAACGTAAGTTTTTTCTCATTGGTATTCTTATTGTATTATTTATATATTTTTGTAATAAATCCTCTGGTAACCCTTTAGTTTCTTTTCCAAATAATATAAATACTTCATCAAAATTTTTATAATCAACATCTGAATAGCAATGTGTAGCTTTTGTAGATGCATAAAACATATTATTTTCTTCTGGTTTGTATTTATTTAAAAAATCATTTAATGATTCATGCTCTTCTATTTCTAACTTATCCCAATAATCTAACCCAGCTCTTTTCAAGTACTTATCTGTAATTTCAAATCCTAAAGGTTTTACTAAATGCAATTTAGCACCTGTTGCTGCACAAGTTCTTGCAATATTTCCTGTATTTTGTGGTATTTCAGGTTCCACCATTACAATATTTATTTTCATTTTTTAACCTCATTACATTTTAGCTAATCTTTCCACAGTGTTTTTAAGCATTTCTTCATATTTAGCTAATTTTTCCTTTTCTTCATTAATCTTACTTTCAGGAGCCTTAGCAACAAACCCAGGGTTAGAAAGCATTTTTTTAGCTCTTGCCACTTCTGATTCTAACTTTGCTTTTTCTCCTTCTAATCTTTCCTTTTCAGCAGCTAAATCTACTAAATCTTCAAATGGAATATACAATTCCAAATCTTGCCCCATAATAGATATTGCATTTGAAGGTATATTTTCCTTATTAGGTTGAACTAATATTTCTTCTCCAAATCCTAATTTTAATAAAAATTGCTCGCTTTGTCTAATTAAATTTTCATATTTTCCAGTTACAAAAATTAATTTAGATTTTCTAGATGGGTGAACATTCATATTATTTCTAACATTTCTTATCTCACCTATAATATTTTTTAGCATTTCAATATTGTTTTCTTCTTCTTCAAAATTAAATTCATCTTTGAATTGTGGCCATTCAGAAATCATTATTGTTTCATCATTATTATATAATTTTGTATAAATTTCTTCTGTTACAAATGGCATAATTGGGTGCAACATTTTCAAACTATATTCTAATACTGTATTTAATGTAAATTGTGCTTCTTTACGGTTTTTGCATGTTTTATCATATAAACGAGTTTTTACAATTTCAATATACCAATCACAAAATTCATTCCAAATAAAGTCATATATTTTTTGTGTAGCAACACCTAGATCATAATTATCAATGTTTGTAGCCATTTCTTTAGCTAATCTATTTGCTTTTGATAAAATCCATTTATCTTCTATTGCTAATTTTGATAAATCATATTTTTCATCATAATCTTCTAAATTCATTAAAACAAATTTTGATGCATTCCATAATTTATTTGCAAAATTAGCACCTTGCTCAACTTTAGCTGGTATATATCTTATGTCATTACCAAAAGAAATTCCTAATATTAATGAGAATCTTAAAGCATCTGCTCCATATTTTTCAACAACTTCTAATGGATCTACTCCATTTCCTAATGATTTACTCATTTTAACTCCATGTTCATCTCTTACTAATCCATGGATAATAATATCTGAGAATGGTTTTTTTCCTAAATATTCAAGACCTGAAATTATCATTCTTGAAATCCATAAAGATATTATGTCATATCCTGTTATTATAGTATTTGTTGGATAAAATGTTTTTAAATCTTCAGTTTCTTCAGGCCAACCTAATGTTGAAAAAGGCCATAATGCTGAACTAAACCAAGTGTCTAATGTATCTTGATCTTGTGTTAAATGTGTACTTCCACATTTTGTACACTTTTCAGGCATTGTTCTTGAAACATGAATTTCACCACATTCATCACAATAATATGCCGGAATTCTATGTCCCCAATATAATTGACGTGAAATACACCAATCTTGTAAATTTTCCATCCAATTAAAATATGTTTTATCATATTTTCCAGGAATAAATTTAATATCTCCGCTTCTAACTGCTTCAATAGCAGGTTTTGCAAGTTCGCCCATTTTAACAAACCATTGGTCTGAAATTGTTGGTTCTATTGTTGTTTTACATCTTTCACATTTTGCTACATTGTGTGTGTAATCTTCTATTTTTACTAAATATCCTTGGTCTTGTAACATTTTTACTATAACATCTCTTGCATCATATGCATTCATTCCTGCTACTTCTGGAATCAAATCATTCATTATTAAATTACTATCAAAAACTTCAACAAATTCTAAATTATTTTTTAATCCAGCTTGATAATCATTAGGGTCATGGCATGGTGTTAATTTAACACAACCTGTTCCAAATTCCATTTCAACAAAAGGATCTGCTATAATTGGAATTTCTTTGTTCATTAAAGGTAATATACATTTCTTTCCTATTAAATGTTTAAATCTTTCATCTTTTGGATTAACTGCAACACCTGTATCTCCAAGCATTGTTTCTGGTCTTGTTGTTGCAACTACTAAAAAATCTCCATTAGAATCCTTAATAGGATATTTTATATGCCATATGTGTGAAGCTTCTTCTTTATATTCAACTTCAGCATCTGAAATTGAAGTTTTACAATTTGGACACCAGTTTATCATTCTTTTACCTTTATAGATATATCCTTTATCATATAATCTAAAAAATACTTCTTCAACAGCATTAGATAAACCTTCATCCATTGTAAAACGACTTCTTGACCAATCACAAGAGCAACCCATTTTACGTTGTTGTTTCTGAATTGTTCCACCATACTCATGTGTCCACTCCCATGCTTTTTCTAAAAATTCTTCACGAGTTAAATCAGATTTTTTCTTTCCTTCTTCACGTAATTTTTGAACAACTTTCATTTCTGTTGATATAGCTGCATGATCTGTTCCTGGTAACCATAAAGTATTAAAACCTTGCATTCTTTTATATCTTATTAGAAAATCTTGTATTGTTGCATCTAAAGCATGCCCCATATGCAATTTACCTGTTACATTTGGAGGTGGCATCATTATACAATAACTTTCTTTTGTTTTATCCATGCTTGGCTTAAAATAGCCATTTTCTTCCCATTTTTGATATAAACTTTCTTCAAAATCTTTTGGGCAATACTTCTCATTTAATTTGTGTTCCATAACTAAATTTCCTCCTTTTTTGGTGGTGTGATAACTGTAAATTTATTAAATGTATTTCATAATTTGTATTAAATAAAATACTATAAAAACAAAAAACTTCACCCCTGTATAAGGGTGAAGTTAAAATTCACGGTACCACCTTAATTATTATATATATCTAAACTATAATATATAACATCTTATATAGCATTTAACGCTGCCTACGCGGATATACTTACTTTTATTTTCAGCACATCAACTCCAAAGCTACCTTCAGTAAAACTTATTATAAGAAGCTTCCAGCTTATAACTTCTATTCTCTATTATAATTTGTTAAACTTACTCCTCTTTTTCTTTGTTTTTAATTATATAATTAACATATTAACATAATTTCTTTATAAATTCAATACTTAAATTAAAAAAACTGAACTTCCTATTATTGACATAACAAACCCAACAATTTTTAATGTTTTTGTTGACCTGTTTATATCTGTTGTACTAAAAAATTTTTCTGTTAAACTTCTTGCATCATATATAAATACAATTCCAATTGATATTACAATTATTCCTATACAATTTAAAATATTATTAAATAAATCCATTTTTGACATCCTTTATTATAAAATTTTTACAAACATTATAAATCTATATATCTATTCTTCAAAAAACTCTACAGTATATTTACAATCAAATGACTCATTTGGTCTTAATAATACTATTGACGTTTTTTCTGTAAATATTCCACTACTTTTTATTGAATCTGAAATACCATGCCATGGTTCTATACATATGAATGGTGCTCCTGGTTTTGACCATATTGCTAAATATGGAAATTCTGAAAAATCCATTGTTAGTAATCGTCTTCCTGTTGATTTTTTCATTAATGATATTTTTGAAGATGTCATCCCCTTCATAATTATAGCATCATTATTAAAAGTGTCTTTATTTAATGGAAGTCTTCTTTTATCTATCATTCTATTTCTTGCATATTCTGTTCCAGATAAACCATCTATTAAATATAAAAAGTGAATTTTATCTTCATTTTCTTCAAATTCCAAATAGTATTCTTCATTTTTTAAATCTTCCCAATTTATTTTAAATGCAGGGTGTCCTCCTATGCAAAATGGCATATTAGATTTTCCTGTATTTATAACTTTATAAATTGTTGTTAATTTATTTTCATCTAGTCTATATGTTGTATATAATTCAAAGTCAAAAGGATATCTAGTTAATGTGTTTTTGTTACTTTTTAGTACATATGAATGAAAATTATCTAATTTTGTAATTGGTTCAAATTCTTGGTCTCTTGCAAATCCATGTTGAAACATTTCATATGTTCTGGCATTTATTATTGTTTGATTTCTTTTTAATTTTCCCACTATTGGAAATAATACTGGAGAATGTCTTTTCCAATAAACTTTTCCATTTTCATCTAAACAATCTTCTCCTTGGTGTATTCTTTCCTTTCCATTTAATTTGAAACTAATTAATTCACCACCGTACTTAGAAGTTAATATTTGAGTATGCATAAACTTAGTCTCCTTTTTTTATTTTTTCTTTATTATAATATGTTCTTTTTATAAAAAAGTCAAGAGTTTTAAGGCATTTTTTACTTACTGCACATATGTTTTCTAGTCATTTCTAATAAATGCAATTTAGTAAAACCGTACTACTTGAGTTTTAGCTCTATCTTTTTTCAAACTTTCAACTAATAAATTTTTAATAACTTCCTCATCTTCCTTGCTATCCATATCAATATAATCTATAACAATTATTCCACCAATGTCCCTAAGTCTTAATTGTTTAGCAATTTCAATTGTAGCTTCCATATTGACTTTTAATACAGTTTGCTCTATATTTTCCTTTCCTGTAAATTTACCTGAATTCACATCAATTGCAGTTAAAGCTTCTGTTTTATCTATTATAATAAATCCGCCACATTTAAGCCAAATTTTTTTGTTAAATAATTTTTCTAACTGTTCTTCTAAACAATATATATCTAAAATATTACTTCTTTCTAATATTTCTAACTCACATTTTAAATTATTTTTATTTATAAAACTTTCAACATTTTTATAAATTTCCATATTATTTACAATAACCTTTTGCAAATCTTGTGTTCCTATATCTAATAATAATCTTTGAATAATATTTCCTTTTTCATATAGTAATTGTGGTTTACACATAGATTTTTTTATTAAATTATTAGCTTTATTTTCTATATTTTTGCAAATATTAATAACATTGTTAATATCTTCTACAATCTGCTCCTTACTTGCATTTATTGCAGATGTTCTTATTATAATCCCATAATTTTTTATTCCAATATTTTCAACAATATTTTTTAATCTTATTATTTCATTATTGTCTTCTATTTTTTGGGAAGTTGTTATAAACTCAGTATTTGGAATTACTACAACAAATTTACCAGCAATATTTAAATTTGTTGAAACCTTAGCTCCCTTTTTGTCTGTTTTGTCCTTTTTCACTTCAACAATTACAGGCATACCAACTTTTACGTAATCTTTTACATTATATTTACTAAAATCTTCATCTTTATTACCTGTTTCATTACTTTTTTTAGGTAAAATATCCTTTATATGTAAATATGCATTTTTATCATCACCAATATCCACAAAAGCTGCTTGCATTCCTTGTAATACATCTGTAATTATCCCTAAATAAACATTTCCCTCTAACCTTTCTATTTTATCACATTCATCGTATTTTTCTATAAGTTTTCCATTTTCTACTACAGCAACAATATCTTTATCTTTTGAGCTATTTATTATAATTTCTTTCATATATATTTACTCCTTAATTAAATTTATTCATTGCTTTATCTATACCATTTTTTAGTATTTCTTCTACAGCCAGTTCTGCTTGTTCTACACCTTTTTCTAATATTTCACACTCTTGTTTTGGAATACTACCTATTACATAATCTATTAAATCATCTTTGAATTCTGGCATTCCAATTCCTACTCTTATTCGCGGAAATTCCTGAGTATTTAAACAATGTACAACCGATTTCATTCCATTATGTGTACCGAGGTCCACCACTTTTTCTAATTCTAATTTTGCTTGGAGAAGTATCTATGTCATCATAAATTACTAATATATTCTCACTATTTATTTTATAAAAATTTGCAAATTCTTGTACTGATTCGCCACTAAGATTCATATATGTTTGTGGCTTTAATAAAATCACTTTTTCATCATTTATGTTTCCTGTTCCGTACAACCCTTTAAATTTCGTTTTATTAACATCTATATTAAATTTTTGTGATATTTTATTAATAACATTAAATCCCATATTATGTCTTGTTTTTGAATATTCTGGTTCTGGGTTTCCTAATCCTACTATTAAATACATTTTTTCACTCCTTAAAACTATAATATTTTCGCCATATTATATCATTTTCTTAATTTTTTTGTAAACTATTTCATACAAAAATCAATCCAATTTTTCTTTTAAATAAATATTACTAATTAATTCTAACTCTTTAATTGATTCTTCAGATATATCAAAAGAAAACAATTTTTTAGCAGGTGCAGTAATAATATATCTTATTACATCAACAGTAGTAGCACACATACTAATACAAGATTTATCAATTTTTCCACAATTTCTGCATTTATATCCATCATCTATTATGCTAAAATAACCAATATTCTCCTTTTCCCTGCAACAAACACATTCTGAAACTTTGGGCATAAAACCAAGTAAACACAATAATCTTATTCTAAAAACAGAAATAACCAAATCTAAATTTTTATTTGTTTCAGATATAATATATAATGTATTTAAAACTAATTGCAAAATTTTATATGTATTTTGATTTTCATATGTTACACTATCTACAATTTTGCATACTTTAACAGCATAATTTAATTTATCTAAATCTGTTCTTAAATTATAAAAAATTTCTATAGTATCACAAGAATTAATATTATAACTATTATTTCCTTTAAAAATTAAATATTCTCCAAAGCAGAAAAATTGAGTGCCTGCCATAAGCAGGCTTTTAGGCCTTCTTGCTCCTTTAGCAGCACACCCTATTTTTCCATTTGGAGTTAATATTGTAACCATTTTATCATAATCACCCATTTTATTCTCTGATATTACTATCCCTTTGGTCTTCATTATCCCCATATTCATTCACCTTTAAACTTTTTTCTAAATTTTGCACTTCTACTAATTCCATAAAAGTATTTATATTTCCTGTATTTTTAAAAGTATTCCAAGCTAATTGTTTTATCATATGCACTCACTCCTCTTATTAATAAAGTTTTATATAACTTCATTGTTATCTTTTGCTTTTTTATAAAATTTATACATAATTTCTATGTTATTATTGTAATTTAAATTTTTTAACTAAACTATCATTATTTAACCAATCTTCTTTAACTTTAACCCAAATTTTTAAATTCACTTTTGTATCTAACATTTTTTCTAAATCTTGTCTAGCATATGTTCCTATTTTTTTTAACATACTACCATTTTTACCTATTATAATACCTTTATGTGAATTTCTTAAACAATATATTGTAACATCAATATCATAAATTTTTTCTTTATTTTGTGTTTTTCTAGTTTTCATTTTTTCTGTTTCTACATATATGCCATGAGGAACTTCATCATCTAATAATCTTAACGCTTTTTCTCTAACTGTTTCTTCTACTAATTGTCTTAAAGTTTGGTCTGTGTATTCTTCTATATTATAATATGCAGGACCTGGTTTTAGGTTATTTTCTATTTCATCTAATACAACATCCATATTTTTATTTTTTATAACAGAAATTGGGATTATTGCCTGAAAATCATATTCATCTTTATATATATTTATTAATTTAGCAAGGTGTTCTTTAGTAACTAAATCTATTTTGTTTATTATTAATATAGTCTTTATTTTAGATTCTTTTATTTTCTCTAAAATAATTCTATCTCCTTTTCCAATATTTTCAGATGTAGCATCTATAACAAATAATGTTATATCTACCTCACCTATAACACCAAATGCTGTTTCTACCATAGTATTACCAAGTTTTGTTTTAGGTTTATGTATTCCTGGTGTATCTATAAATATTATTTGAGAATTTTGCCTATTTACTATAGCCTTTATGGCTGTTCTAGTAGTTTGTGGCTTATTTGCAATTGCTACTACTTTTTCACCAACAAGTAAATTAATTATGCTTGATTTTCCGACATTTGTTCTACCAACCATAGACACAAATCCAGATTTAAATTGTTTTTCCATTTAGTTTTTCCTTTCTATTTTATATTAATATTACTCTAAATTATATAATTTTTATAACAAAGTTAATCCATATACCAAAAGAACAATTAATATTCCCATGAATGAACCAAATATACTTTCTGCTAAAGAATGCATTTTTGATTCAATTCTATTTTCAAATACCATTAAAGATAACATTAATGCCAATGTAAATATTAATATATTTTGTGTATTAATCCAAATTGATGTTAATACTGCAAAAGCTAATGCTGTTTGTCCACTTGGTATGAATTTTTTAGTTAATATTCCAGTTTTATTTTTACAATTTCCATATGATGTATGTTTACTTGCAAATGCTTTAAAAACCAAAATTGTAATAACAGTTAATATTATAGAAACAAAAACTAAGTGTTTAGGTGAACTTACCATACTTTGAAAAATTGTTTTACTAATTTCACCTATTGTTTCATCTTTTAAAAATATAAAATATGCAACAATAACCGAATTTATTGCCATAAGTAACACTGAACCAGCTGCAACATCTTTAGCTATTTTTGCTTTTGGGTGATACTTATCTGTATATAAATCAACCACTGTTTCTATTGCTGTATTTACCATTTCAGCAAAAATAACTAAAAAGACTGCAAAAGTTAAGCATAAAAACTGTGTTGTTTCTAATTTATAAAATAAACTTAAAACCAAAACACAAACTGCAATAACAAGTTGTTTTTTTATATTGCTTTGAGTTGTAGTAGCATATATTAATCCATTTACAGCATTATTACAGGCATCTATAAAATTACTATTTTTTATTTTTTCTTTATCTTTATTCATATATTTTCCTTTATTAAATTCTTACTTATCTATTTATGTTTAATTTTTTTAAAATATTTTCTTCTTTTTCTCTCATAATAATTTTGTCTTCATCAACCATATGATCATATCCCATTAAATGATAAAATCCATGAACTACCATATATGCTAATTCCCTTTCAAAACTATGTCCATATTCTTTTGCTTGTTGTTCAACTCTTTCAAGTGAAATAATAATATCTCCTAAAGCTTCAACAACTTCATTTTCTTCTGTTTTTACCATATTATCTATCTCACTTTTTTCAAACATAGGAAATGATAACACATCTGTTTCTTTATCTATATTTCTAAATTGATTATTTATTTTTCTTATTTCTTCTGGAGTTGTTAAAGTAATACTTATGTATAAATTAAGGTTATTTAAATTTTCTTCAGTAAAACATGTATCTACAACAAGTTCTATTATTTGTTTATAATTTTCATTTTCTTCTACATTATTGTATACCAATTCCAAAAAATTATTTTTTTTCATATATTCACATCCATTCCAATTTTGCACATATTTTAAATTTATACAATAACAAAAACAAATTTAAATTTTTGACTTAATTCTTTGTTTTATTTTTGACTTATTTTTTTCTTCAATTTTTGATATATTTTTTATAAAATGCCCTTTTTTAGTAGTGCATTTATTAGGCATTTTTCTTAAAATACCAAGTTCAACAAGTCTATCTTTATAAAATTTAATAATTTTACAATATTTATTTTCATTTTTTCCAACATATTTTAAATCATATGTAATAAATAAAATTTCTCTTTGTTTAATAAATTCCATTTCATCTGAAGATTTTTTTACTGTCAATTCTTTATATTTATTCCAAAATTCCTTATATTCATCTCTTGATTCTGGCTTGTCCCAATATACTTTAGTAGATAACACTTTCAAATTATATTCGTCTATTAAATTAAGCAATAATTCATATGCTTTTTCTCTTTTCTTTATAATTCTAGTATCTACTATTAAAGCTCTAGTATCTTTTAACAATTTAATATAACATTGTTCTGCAACAACCAAAGGTAAACTATGTGTAAACAATTTTCTACTTATTCCAAGTAAAATCATATTTTTTTCTATTACCTCTGCTTGGTCTAACTTACCAACCGAATATTTTTCATATTTTTCATATTCTTCAGATAATTCTTTATATATTCTTGACTCATTGTTTACTATTTTTAGTGGGAAAATATTAGAAATATATTCTTCTAATGTATTAAATATTTTTTCATATATTTCTGCTTTTTCTGCTGGTGTTAAATTTTCTGTTAATTTAACTGAATAATGTTTAATAATTCCTTTATACAAGGATTCCATTTTTGAGCAATAAAAACCTTTATATTTTTCTAATAATTTATTTTTTTCATTATATCTTATATTTTCATAATCTAATTCTAATAAATATTTTTGTTTTCTATATTTATATTCTGCATATTCAGAATTTTTTAGACCTGAAATTAAATAATACTTTGACAAAGCTGCTTTTTCAAATTCATTTGCTGTATCATTTTTTACTTTTTTATAAACAGAATCCATTATATTTTTGTCTATAGCTTCTAAATATAAAGTATATGTATCTTCATATTTTTTCATAGCTGTTGCTTTTTTATCCTCATTTTCGTTTCTAATATTTGCATTATAATTATCATATGATTTAAGTAAATTATTTCTTTTCATATTAATAATTATTCCATTAATACCCACTTTAGTAGGTATTAATAATTTTGATAGTGTGTTTGAAACTTTATTAAAAAATGTTTTTTCTGTGTCGTAAATTTTTAAACTTTTTTCTTCCATTGTAAATCTTCCTTTCAATTTTATAATTTCTCTTTAGTTCCTATACTTTCAAGAACTTCATATATAACTTCTACTTCTATATATTCTTCAGCCTCGTTTGTATTAATGTAAATGTTAGAAATATTTTCTTTAGTTTTAACTTTTTCTTCTAATTTATTTTTTAGATTTTTTATTCCAATTTCTTTTGCCTCATTTTTATCATATGTTATTTGATTATTTTGTTTTTCAAAATTTTCATTAACCTCTATTTCAATTGGCAAATAAAAATTAGAAGTTATCTTTAATTTTTTCACTGTCCTTATTGTATCATAATTTTCAAAATTTGAAAGGGTTTTGAAGAAATTTATTTTAAAATTATTAATATTTAATGAATATTTCTTTTCTTTATTACCAGTTTGGTTTTCATAATTTTGATTATAATATATTTTCTCTTTTTCAGAATACCATACTTTAGCTATTACTTCACCTTCAGAATGAACATATCTATTTTCTGTATACTTTCCTTCAATTAATCCTTGAATTAATATATCACCTTTTTTTACTGTATCACCTTCTTTTACTAATGGAGTTCCATTTTGTGCTTTTACCTTTGATACTATACCATCTTTAGTTGCAACTATATTACAATATTCATTTTCGTCTATTATTTCAGGTTTTTTGTCTGCTTCTACAACTTCTATAATTAAATTAGTACCTTTAATTTCCATTCCTATCCATGCAATATCTTCTCTTTCTATTCTTATTTTATTAATTAAATACTGTAAATCTATTTTATTCTTATACTTTCCAATTTGTACACCTTCATTTTGGATAAATTCTAAAATTTCTTTTTGTTTTACTTCATCAACCCCAGATATTTGTATATTCCATATAAAATTTGATACTGCAATTATTACTAATATTATAAAAATTAAAGTACCTGCAAAAACTTTCCTTTTTCTATACTTATTTAACAAAAATGGCAAACCATTTTTATTATTAATTTTTATTTTACAATTACACTTCTTAGCAATTTTCACTACATTTTTAAAATTTGAAACACCTATATTGGCAGAAAGCACAGTAGACTTAGGCCTTTTAGTATTCCAAAATAAAATTTGTTTACTTATACATGTATTAATAAATCTTTCAATAAAAAAACCTTCAACAACTATATTAACATACCCAAATATGTAATAAATTAAAATTTTTATATACAAAGTTAGTCCTCCCTGTTTTCTACAATGCTTTCAAAATCTACACTTTCAATTTTTCCCTTTACAATAACATCATCAATAGTCATTTCTTCTAAAGATAATTTAAAACCATTAATATTAACAATTCCAATATATGTTTGTATTCTTACATAAAAATCTTGATACTCCAAAATTCCCTTATAATTTTCTATTAAAACCTCTTCAAAATTTAAAATAGTAAGTTTCGGAGCTTTAGAAGTTACTTCTTCAGGAACCTCTAAAACCCTATTTAATTTGCTTTTCATTTTTCTACTTCTGTACGCTGACATATATATCGTACTCCTCTACTTTAATATTTTTACATTATATTAATTAAAATATAAATTAATTCTAATTTACTATTTTTCAAAATTATTTAAACTTTCAAACTCATATCCCATATTTCTTACTTCTGAAATTACATCATTTAAAATATTACTATTATCCTTTGAATTTGAATGTAATAAAATAACTGCACCATTATGTATATTGTCTAACACTTTACTTTTACCATATGACTCTCTTCCTTGTTTAGATTCATCCCAATCATCATATGCTAAACTCCACATTACAGTTGTATATCCTAAAGATTTTGTATATTCTAGTGTTCTTTGACTATACTCTCCCTTCGGAGGTCTAATATATTCCATTTCATACCCAAATTTTTCATATACTGCTGTATGTAAATTCATTACTTCTTTTTTAATTGTTTCATTATCAATTTCAGGCATGCTTTTATGATTAACTGTATGATTGCCTAAAAACTTAATGTCAAAAAAATAATTGTTTTAAATCAATATTCTATTGTTTGTTGGCAACAACTGGATTCTCAAAAGTTAATTTAATCCTTATGTTTTTTTCTTTATCAAACTCTATTTTTTCAATTAGTTGTTCCAACATAATTTTATTTAGCTTTTCCAATTTTAAGAACTCGTTTGCTATTTGTTTTATTTTTTTGAAATCTATTTTAGGAGTTTTCTCGTTGTTTTGATTTAAAGTGTTTTCTGTTTGTTTTATTTCTTTTAAGATTTTGTCTCTTTGCTTTTGCATTTTTTCGTAAATCACTTTAAAATCTTCAACTTGTATTACTCTATTTATTTTATCTTGATAGATTTCTTCAATGTTTTGCTCTACCTGTTTTAATCCTTCTTTTAAATTATTTAAAGTTGCTTTTAATAAATTTTCTTTTGATTTTGCTTGCAATCTTGCTTCTTCATAAACCTGTTTTATTTCATCTTCTGTTAAATTTATCTTTTCCAATTCAATTTCCACTTGTTGTTTCACAGCTTCTTCTATTAAATTTGCTGATATTTGTTTACAATCGCAAAGTCCACTATAATTATTTCTTTTAGAACATATAAAATATGTAGCCCTCCAGACGCTTCCATCTTTTCTTTTTTCTTCTCTACATCTTAAAGTTGCTTTATTCCCACATTCTCCACAATATACTAAACCTTTTAACTCGTGGTCATATTTTCTATCTCGTACTCTTGTATAACCATTTAATTTTTCTTGTGCCTTATTCCAAGTTTCAATATCTACAATCGGTTCATGCATATTTTCTAAAACAATGTGTTCCTCTTTTTTTGTGCATCTTACTTTTGCAATTTTATGACTTACTTTTTGAAACTTTCTTCCAACAACACTTCCGAAGATAAACTTCATTTTTCAAAATCTTTCCTATTTGAGCTCTTAGCCACACATATTTTCCATTTGGATTCACACTTTTTTTCTTCATATATGTTGGAATTTTTAAATATACTGCCGGTGGTAAAATTTCTCTCCTATTTAATTCATCTGCAATTTTTATTGTAGACATTCCTTTATTTACATACATATCAAATATTTCTTTTACAATTTCAGAGCTATATTCATCTGGCACTAAATGATTTTTAATCTCTTTATCTTTTTTATAACCATAAGGTGGAATCCCTGCTTGATATTCACCTTTTTCAATTTTTCTTTGTTTAACGCTTTTTATTTTATTAGAAATGTCTTGTGCATAATAATCATTAAAACTTAATTTAAATGTTAAAAACTGCAATCCATCTGGCTTTGATGTATCAACATTATCACCTATTGCAATGTATCGAATTGCTTTAGCTGGTAAATATCTTTCTAAATAAAAGCCAGTATCTATATGATCTCTTCCAAATCTTGATAAATCTTTTGTAATTATACAATCTATTTTTCCATCTTCTATATCTTGTAACATTCTTTGGAATCCTGGTCTATTAAAATTTGTTCCCGTAAAGCCATCATCAACATATTCTCCTGCGTCAAATAGTTCTTCATGTCCTGAAATATAATTATCAATAATGTCTCTTTGATTTTCAACGCTTTCACTTTCTCTATCATCTCCATCATCACGAGAAAGCCTAATATATTTTGCAACTCTAATACTTCTATAACTATTCACTCTATTCATAATTCACTCTCCTTCCTTGAGAGTAAATAGCCTATTTATAGTACAAATTTATTATACCGTGTACCTAAAAATTTGTCAGCTCTAAATAGGCTTTTATTTTTCATTTATAGTTACATAATTTATGTATTCTTCTTTTAATAATTTCAAAATTATCTGTTTCAAACTCTCCTTACCATATTCAATACTAACATTCACAACCTCTTTTTCTTTCATGACTCATCTCTCCCAATTGATTCTTTTTTCTAATTTTATGAATAGAAAAAAGAATTATTACTTTTGTATTTTTATGCATCAAAAAAGAGAGCCACATTTAGCTCTCCCGTTGAATATATATTTTCATATTAAGATAATACTCCCTTATTTTTAGATAGTCAATGAATAAATTTTGAAGAAATTTTGAAATTTTATCCTAATTGTTAGTATTAGTATTTCTAAATTAGTGAACAAAACTCCCCCACAAGGGGGAGTTTTGTGTTTGGTAATCAATGACGCAAATCAGTGCTAAAATAATTGCTACTGAGTTTAACGCCTTTGAAAGCCTCGAGTTCGAGCTTCACTCCACATGAGTCAATGTATCTTCCTTTGTAAGCTTTGCCACAATGCAACTGGTCAAGAAACTTGCGAGTTTCATAGTCCATTGCCATCGTAGCGTACTCAAAGTTAAGATAAAAAGTCTCGGGATAAGAAGTCTTGTTCGTAGTCTTTTTCTTTCCAAACATAAATACCTCCTGCCGGAATTCCGTCGGTTGCGAGCCGAAGCTCTAATGAATATTGTATACACCTATATTATATCATATTATGTTAATTTGCGCAAATTTCTACCCTTTACCATATTTCAAATTAATTAAAAAATCATTTTGCTAACGTTCATTTTCATAGCTTTCTTTAGCTTTATTCTGAACATTAAATTTTCTTTTACACATATCTATAAATTCACTATGAGTATAAACTTTTTGGTAATTCATTCCATTTTCTTTCATCCATTTTTGTATAAGTTCCTTATTTTGATGAGTAGTTATAATCCCAACAAATCTATTCTCCTCTACTTTAAAATCTATTGACTTAATACCTCCACGTATTTCTGTTCCATTATTCTCTATTGCTCTTTCCCTTTCCTCTGCTTTAGGATATACTACAAAAATTGCTCCATATGGTCTACACGACATAATTCCTGGTTCTGAAAATTCAACTGGAACTTGAATATTATATTTATTTGACACATCTATTAAATTTTCTGCAAATGAACCTGTGTGTTGTTTCATTCCTTGTTCTTCTAATGTTTTTAATCCACCGGACTTTATTATTTCGTGAATTATATTTAAATCGTTATTACCATGAAAAAGCATTTCATTTCCATCTGGTATTACACTTGCAACTACCATACTAAATTCTTTTTGTATCCTTAATCTTTCGTTTATATCTTGTTGTGTATCTAATCGAATAATATCTAATTGCTTTTTATAATAAACAATTTCTTGTTCTTTTCTATGTATTTTATTTTTATAAAATTGAATTTTCTCAATATAATTCATTTCCATTGCTCTTTCAAGCATTTTGGTACATTCTTCAATTTTCTTCTTTAGACTTTCAATTCTATCATTACACATATGTATCATTTTGGTAAGTCTTTCCTCAAAATCCATATCTCTTTTATCCTTTCATATTCTTTTTATATTTATAAATTTATCTTTTAAAGATTATTTTTTTTAGTTTATTTATGAATTTAGTTAATAAAGATTCTTTGTATTCTACCAAAGATACATTACCCTCAATACCTTTTTTCTGCGTAATATCTTCTTTATTTTTAAATATATCATCTGGATTGTATTTTTCTTTGTAAAGTTTTTCTTTTTCTATTGTATTATCATACAAAATATTTCTTATTTTTTCGCTTTCTTCTTTTGTTGCAATATAATCTACATATAATTTAGTAATTATTGCACATGCTTTTTTAGAAATATTATTATAGTCTTTTTTTATATCAAATTTATAATAACTATCTTTTCCGTTCTTCTAATTTTTTAATAATATCTGTTGGAATTTTATTATATTCTTCTTTTGTTGCCAAACATAAAACCTGTAAAACTTCATTATAGGATTTACTATCTATATTATTCAAGTTCCTGCTCTCCTTCTTCTTTAGTTTTATCTATTTTTTTAGATGGCGTTATATCATCCAATGTTAATTTTTTTATTCGAGCTATTCTCTCAACAAATCTGCCTAAAAAAGTTTGTTGAGTATTTTGCTGTTCTTGATTAGAATTATATTCTTCCTCTATTGCTTCTCTTTGTTCCTCTATATTTACAAACCTTAAACCATCATCTTCTTCACTTGATATAGAATTTATAGAGAAACCATTTTCAGGTATAAAATATGAAATCTTTTGTTTTTTAGTTGATAATTCTACATCTTCTCCAAATAATTGTTTAAGAAATTCCATATCTTCTCCCATTGCCTCATCTAAACTATACTCACTTGGTACATCTTCATCAATATTTAGTTCATGGTCATAATCATCTTCCAATATATGTCTATATTCAAGATATATATTATTCTTTTCATCATCTGTTAATTCTCCAAAGAAAGTACATAATCCTTCTTTTTGATATTCTATTGGCAATACATCTATATATTTTTTTATTTCATAAATATTAAAATTCTTTTTATTAGAACATATCTCTTCTAACTGAGATTTATATTTAGAAAATAATTTTTCCTTTATAGAAGTTATTTTTTTATCTATTTGTTCTATTTTGGGGTCAGCATAATCACATTCTGAATTAATCATTGCATTTATAATATCCTCACAATCTTCAAATGATAAATTATTTTCATTAAACTCTTCATAATTCGTTACTTCATATAAATTATTCTTAAACAACTCTCTAACCTTTTTACATTGTGAAGGCATCTCATAACAATGCTCTGCATCTAAAAATTCACTAATTAAATTATTTACTCTTGCCATTTTAATAAAATTATTCAATGAAGGTTGAACATTTTTTTTAAGATTTGGATATATAGTTCTATTTATTAGTTTATTAACCAAATCATAACAAGCAAATTCTTTTTTAGTTTCTGTTTCATCTTTTAATGCTATACTATTATCATCAAATGCAAATTCTAATTTATCTAAATTATGCTCTAGTAATAAAATTTCATCCATTTGCGACATAAAAGAATTATATTCAGACAAATTCATATTAAGCATTTTTGCAATTTCATTTTGGTTTCCTTCTCCTATTTTTAAAACACCTTTTGTTCCTATTACACAATCTAATATTTCTATAATTTTTACTTGTGGTTTGTATGCAACAGCTCCATTATCACATTTTCCGGTACACCATTCTGTAAATCCTTCATTTAGTGCATGTCCGAAATCTTTTGTGTGATCTCTATCTAAAGAAAAAAAGCTTAATATTTTCATACGATTTCTTGTAGATTTGTCAGCCAAAAATCTTCTCATTTCATTTTTTACATATCCCGTAATTTTTCTTAATGAAACTGATTTGATTTTTTGTTCTCTACAACCACTTGAAGTAGGACTTTTTCTAAATAACGCATGTATACTTTCGTGAATAAAAACATGCCTATTAAATCCTTCCAATATTTGATTTTCATTTATTCCGTTTTACTTTTACAACTTTCGATGGAATACTATATCCTCCCACTGCTCCTTGTTGTACATTATCATCTATTCCGACAATAAGTAATATATTTTGATTCAATCTATTTCTTATTTCACCTTCTGTTAAGCTTTCTATTAATTCAGGAAATCTCTTATAACATTTATTAACTAAATAATCTATAGTTTCTTTTTTAGGTATAGTTGTATACATATAAAAATCAGCCCCTTTTAAATTATTACTATGTATTGTTCAAATTATAACATATAAATAAAAATTTTGTAAAGCACTCTATCTTTCGATAAACCAATCAAAACCTGAACTCCTGCCATTTTTAATCATCTCTTTTATTTCTCGTTTTGACAAATTCCCAAATGTCTTTATAGCTCATTTAAAGTGCTTAAGTATTTTCTTCCAAAACAAAAAAGCTAAAGGCAGGATAGTGATGCAGTGTGCATCACATAAACACATAGAAAGACAAGCTTTCTAGTTTTCTGCTTTTAGCTTAAAGTTTATGAAAAAATGCAGTACTCTCCATTCTGTAGAGTAGCAATTTTTTATTAAAAATCCATACCACTCTGGAATATTTTGGTTATTTTTTATTTTAAAATTTCCCAATAACCACTTTTGTTTGAGCCCATTCTTCTAATATATTCCTTATCCTTTAAATTACGAATTATTTTATTAATATATACTTCACTATATTCTGTTAATCTTACAAAATCTGTTGTTTTATATGTTGGATTACTTCTTATCAATTCTAAAAGTTTAGTTTCAGCTTCATTAAGTTCCATATTTTCTATCGTTCTATCAACAACTTCAAGCAATTCCTTATTCAAAGGTATAGTAACAATTATAGTATGTTCACTTATATAGAAAGCATCTTTTCCATAGTTCTTTACAATTAGTGGAATTCCATGCCCAGTTTGGTCAATATAATCCAAATCACTAAATATTTTTAATAGTTTTTTATTTATTGGCTTTGATACCCCAGCAAAAAAGTCTTCTTTAGTTAATGCTGATGGTAATCCCCCATTAGAAACAATCTCAATCCTATCATCATATATATATACTGCTGGAGGAATTTCTTCTGACCATTTTGTATGAACACATGCGTTCATCCATGCTTCTTTAAAAGAGCTAAAATCAAAATATTTTTCTTCTTGTCTTTGAATTCCTCCAACTTTGACTTTAGTTTCGTTTATACTTTCCATGTATTCTAAAACATTATTTACAGATAATAATAAGCATTTTCCACCGTAATCAGTTCTTTTAAGCATAACTGTTTTATCTTTTCCTGCAAATGTAACAACCTTAATTGATAAATCATTTTTATCTGCCAATAATTCTGCCATTAAATTATATTTTTTATTATTAGTCAATAGCCCTAAGTTTTCTTCAAATTTATCATTATTTATTTTAACATCATTTGATACATACAATCCTTTTAACATTTTAAATGTTAAATCTTGATTCGTAGATTCTTTTTGAATTATATAATCTGGTTCTCCTTCTCTGTTTATCAGAGCCTTTAACATTTCTGGAGATAATTGTTTGTCTTCATCAAATGATCTACTATAATATTTTCCAAAAGCAGAATAAGGAACATTATCTCCTTTTACATAAACCTTTATAATTTTTTTATCTTCTATAAGTTCTAACGCAATATTAGGTATTACTTGTGGTTTTATTCCTTCTGCAATTTTTCTTGAAACATCTCTTAATGTATTTTCATTTGAATCTACCTGACCAATAACATCACCATTATTTTTAACACCAAAATATAACGTAGCTTCACCATGCTTATTTAACATAGCAGAAATTGAAATTACACCTTCAATAAGTTCACTTGTGCTTTTTTTGAACTCGATTTTTTCTGATTCTAAGCCTAAATTCATATAAAATCATTCTCCTTTTTATTCTATACTTTATTCTATACTTTATTCTATACTTTATTCTATACTTTTGTCAAATATTCTAAATTTTTTATTAAAAAATTATTTGATAACTGCTCCTTCCCAACCAATTTTCATATACATATATCAAAAAATGGTCGGAAACAGCCATTTATCTCAGATAACAAAAAATTTACTTTCACACTACATTTTTTTATTTTTGTAGTGTGAAAGTAAATTTATAATTACTATAATAGGCTATTTTTCTCAATTTTATAATTTTTCAATTCCGGACATTAAGAATTTAGGTGTATGGTTACCTACAATATGACCATCATCTATCATTTGTTTTACCAAATCTGGTTGAGTATTTAAATAATGTGCAGTTATAAAAAAACAAGCCTTCACATTATTTTGCTTTAAAACTTCCAAAATTTTTGGCATATACCCAGCTTCATATCCAGCATCAAAAGTTAAATATACTTTTTTACTTTCACTATTTCCTAAACAAATTCCATTATACTCATCTAATAAAGTTTTATTTTCTTTACCAACATCAGGTTGTTTATGATTATCTTCCCTTTTTATGCCCCAACATATTTTCTTATTACTTAATGTACTATTAGAATTTGTTAATAATACTCCCCCTGAAAAATCAATATTATTACACTTAATTATACAAAAGCTAAATATAAAAATACTTACATATGATAATGTAATAAATAACACTTTTTTATATTTTTCCATAATCTATACCCTTTCTATTTTTATTTTTACTGTTACCACATAATTATAATGTAACATTTTATATTATTATTTACTTTAATATATATTAATTTTTGTGTAATTATATGTTATTTTTTTATTTCTTCATTTAAATCAATCATTGAATTTAGACATGAATCAAATTTTAATAAAAAACAATAAAGATTATAAACATCATAATTTTTATAAAATTCGGAACATTAAACTATTACTTTCATTTCTCAAGTATTATTTTAATATTTTTAAACCCCTAGATTTAAGTTTACAGAATATATTTTTGTTTTGTCATTTTAGCACATTTTTTCTTGACTTTTGACGTATTTTGAAGTATTATTGGGTAAACCCCAAACAAAAAAGATTGGCACTTTATGTTAAGTGCTTTTAATTTATCCTCTATATCTCACTCTAATATAGGAGTTGATATTATGTTAAACTTTATACTATGTGATGACAATCCAAACATACTAAATAAATTAGAAAAAACATTAAATTCAATTTTAATGCAAAAAAACTTACCCGGACAAATTTCATATTCAACAACACAACCAGATAAATTACTTAATTACATTGAAAATAACAAATACGATGTAGCCATACTAGACATTGACTTAAAATCAAAAATTACCGGTATGTCACTAGCAAATATTATACGAAAAAACACAAAAACAGTTTACATTATATTTACTACTGCACATTTAGAATATTCACTACTTGCTTACAAATACAAAACATTTGATTTCTTACCAAAACCCGTAACGCCTGAAAAATTAGAAGAAACAATTACTAGACTATTTGAAGACATTTCAAACAACTCTAGAACCTTTTTTAAACCAAACAAAAAAAACTTCATAATAAACAACAATGACGTACTATTTATTCAAAAGCAAGGAAAAAAATCAATTTTTAAAACAAGCACACAAGATTACGCACTAAACAAATCTTTTATTGATATTTTAGAATTCTTACCCCAAAACTTTGTACGATGTCACAAATCATACATTGTAAACCTCAACAAAATCTCTAGTATACAATGCAACAACATTATATTTTTCAATGAAAACCCAAACGCCCAATGCTACATTGGACCAAAATACAAAAATCAATTTACGGAGGTCATTAACTATGGAAATACTACAAAACTTGTGGAATGCATTAACAACTGAAGACGAAACTTTAATGAAATATATAACTTTATTTATGAGCTTCTTTGAAGCATATGTAAGTTTAAAACTATTTACAGCTGCTTTAGACATTACTTACACAAAAAAGCAAAGAAATTTATACTTTATGTATATGTTTTTTTATTGGATATTTACTAATTTAATTATACCCAATAACTTAGCTATATTTTTTACTATAATTTTCATTCCATTAATTATAAAATTTATTTTTAATGTTTCTATTATAAAAGGTATATTATCTTTATTATTGATATTACTTACTACTGTAATTACAGAGAATATTTATGTAAATTTATGTTTTTTACTTTTTGGTATTTCATTTCAAGATTGCCAAAATATACCTATTTATAGAATACCTTCTTTGATAATCATATATACTATAATTTTTTTAATATCAAAATTGATTATACTAATTAAATTTAATTTTAATATTTTTGAACATTTAAGTAGAAAAAACAAGATTTTGATGTTTTTAAATATGCTCTTTATATTATTATGTATAGCAATACAATTTTATTTACTTGCTTTTTATAGCAATGTATTACCAATATATATAATACTTATCAACGCATCTAGCTTAATTACTTATGCTATTATAAGTTTTTATAGTATGACTAGAAGTATTAGTTTGGAAATAACAGAAAAAGAATTAGAACAAAGCAAAAATCATAACAAAACATTAGAGTTACTTTATTCTAATACCAGAGCATTTAAACATGACCTTTCAAATATGTTAACAGCATTAGGAGGATATATATCAACCAAAAATTTAGAAGGTTTAGAAAAATATTATCAAAAAATGCTTGAAGAATGCCATATTGACAACAACCTATCAACATTAAACCCAAATGTAATAAACAACCCAGCTATATACAACATACTAGCAAGTAAATATTATGAAGCAGACAAACTAGGCATAACAATAGACATGCAAGTATTTATAAACCTTAACCAACTAAAACTAAACACATATGACTTTTGCAAAATACTTGGAATATTATTAGATAATGCAATAGAAGCAGCAGCACAATGTGAAGAAAAACAAGTACATATAGCATTACATGATGTAAAAAGCAAAAAATTCCAAATACTAGAAATTGAAAACACATACTCAAACAAAAACATAATAATAAGTCAACTCCAACAAAAAGGCTACACCACAAAAACAGAAAATAAAGAAGCCCATGGAATAGGACTATGGCAAGTTTCAAGAATACTAAAAAAACACAATAACGCAATACTAGAAACAAGTAAAAACGAAAACTACTTCAAACAAGAACTTGCAATATATTACTAAACCACACCAAAAAATATAAAGTAGCCCCAATCACCCAAATTCAAATAAGGAATTAATATATAAAAACGAAGTTTTTATATATTAATTTCTTTGCACTACCCTTAAAAATGGGGCGGTAAATTTCTTCCAAATATAAAACAGTAAAATACTATTATAAAAAATATTTTACTGCTTTATTTATTAATCTTCTTTTACTAAAGACTTTGGCATTTTAGGTTGATGTAATAATCCAAAAAATATACATGCAGTATTCGTAGCCTTAGCATACCTCTCAGCCATCTTACATAAAAATTTCAACATAAAAATCACTCCTAACCAAATAAATTATTTATAACAAAACATTATCACCGGTTATAATGTTTAATTATCAAAAACATTCTTATTTTTCCAATACACCTCATGTCCATACTTATTTCTTGTAGCCCAATAAGCAAACCTCGTAATTGAAATACTTTGCACAAAAACTCCAACAAGCAATATATTAGAAATAACATTATTTTTTATAACACATGCAACAATTAACATTATTGTAACAATTACATATGAACAAATTTTTCTTTTTCTTCTTTCCTTTTTAGAAATAACAGGCACATCCTCTGTATCAGCAGGAGCATACTTATAAATCATAACAATTGCAAATACCCATAAAAATACACCCAAAATAACCTTAGACAAAAAAGAAATTTCAAACACCTGACTTAAAAAAGCATTTCCAGTATACATAATTGATGTTCCTATTATACAACCCAAATGAGTTTTTAAATGAAATCCACCAGAATACATTCTATATGGTAACATTAAAGCAAAACAAATCATAGTCAACTTAAATATTCCCAAACCCCATGCAATACCTGCCATTATAAACAATTTAGGAACTTCACCAAACATAAGCTGTAAACCATATAAAATAACCTCTGCATTCTCATCATCAATATCTGGCATTTTCTTTCTTATTCTTTTTGTAAGATATTCACAAAACCTATTAATCATTTTTGCTCACCTCTTTTTTATTTCTGAACTAATAATACACCACTTTCATTCATATTTTTCACTTGTTACACATAAACACCAAAAAAGGAAATGAAAATACAATCTTTTTATTTTCATTCCCTTTTTGCCTAATTTCATGCCCACTTTTATTAAACACACACACCATCTAAAATTTTCCATGTTCCATTAAGTTCAGGCAATACTTGAAACTCCATTCTTTCCTTTGAAACAGGATGAATAAAACTTAAGCTATATGCCCATAACGCAATTTGCTTTCCATGACCCCTTCCACCATATTTTTGGTCACCATAAATACTATGATTTCTGCTAGAAAACTGCACTCTAATTTGATGATGTCTACCAGTATGTAAATGTACCTTAACAACAGATAAATTAATTTCTTCATTATATTTTAAAACTTCATATTCCAAATTTGCATATTTAGAATTTTTTGTTCCTTCTTCCACAACCTTACTCATATTTTTCTTTTCATTTTTTAATAAATAATCCTCAAATTGTCCTTTTTGTGGTTCAACTTTTCCATTAACAACAACTAAATATTTTTTTTCAAACTCTTTTACACGAACTTGCTCACTAAGCCTTGCTGCTGCTTTCGATGTTTTAGCAAATACCATAACTCCACCAACTGGCCTATCTAGCCTATGTACTAGCCCTAAATACACATTACCAGGTTTATTATATTTTTCTTTTATATAATTTTTTATTATAGTTAGCATATCAATATCCCCTGTTTTATCCCCCTGTGATGGTACATTAACCATTTTTTCCACAACTATTATATGATTATCTTCATAAAGCACATTTAATTTTTGCATTATATGTTCCCTCTTTTCTTCATTTATATCAAAATTAAAATATGTAATATTAATACTATTACATATTTTACAAATTTTAATTATTACTTTCCCACTTTCCAAATATTCCACAAGGTAGAACTAATTTTGAATTAGTCATTGGTATTCCTATTTCACCATTACTAAACATTCCACTATTTTTTATATTTAATTTCAAAATATTTTCTAAAACAGTACTTGATATTCCTGTTGTATATGAATTTATTAAGAAAAATAAAGGATTATCTGATAATACTTTTGTACACAATTCAACTAAATCATAAATATTTTCTTCAAATTTCCATACTTCACCATTTGCACCTCTTCCATAAGAAGGTGGATCCATAATTATTGCATCATATTTATTTCCTCTTCTAATTTCCCTATTAACAAATTTTACAACATCATCTATTATATACCTAACAGGTCTATTTTGCAATCCAGATGAAATAACATTTTCTTTTGCCCATGATACCATTCCTTTTGAACTATCAACATGACACACAGATGCACCTGCAGATAAACATGCTACTGTTGCTCCACCTGTGTATGCAAATAAATTTAGTACTTTTATTTCTCTATTTGATTGTTTTATTTTTTCCATCATCCAATCCCAATTCACAGCTTGTTCAGGAAATAATCCTGTGTGTTTAAACCCCATTGGCTTTATGTTAAATGTTAAATTTTTGTATTTTATTTCCCAAGATGATGGCATTTTCTGGTTATATTCCCAGTTTCCTCCACCTGTATTACTACGATTATATCTAGCATTTAATTTATTCCACTTTTCTGGAAAAGACTTGTCCTTCCATATTATTTGTGGGTCAGGTCTAACTAATATAACATTTTTCCATCTTTCTAGTTTCTCTCCATTTGCCATATCAATTATTTCATAATCTTTCCAATTATTTGCTAACTTCATTTTTTCTACCATTCCTTTTTATTTTTATAATAAATTTAATAATTCTATAAATCTACATACTATTAGATAATCTATAAATAAAAAAATTACACTTATTATTATTGTTAATGTAAAATAATTATCTTTTTCAATTAATTTTAACAATTTACGAAATTTTGATATTTTAGTAATTGTACCAGACTCTGTACCATTTTTATATTTAACATTAAAAATAACATCATTTGTATATTCCATACCTTTTCCTCCTTAATAACTGCTATTTTAATTATATGCAGGTTTATTAAGCTTTATGAAAAGTTTTCATTTTGCTATTTTTTTATTTTTAGATTATTTTTGATAACATAATTTATATTATAACATATTTAGCTATAAAATGGAAGATTGATTTTATACTACACCATACATTTTCTTATACTACTCCATACATTTTTCTTTAATCTCCCTAGCTAATTCTAAATTAATTCCTTTTATTTTTGCAATTTCTTCCACATTAGCCTTTCCAATATTTTCAATACTACCAAATGTTTTAAGTAACATTGCCTTTTTCATTGTTCCTACACCTTTAATATTATCTAAAATAGATTTACTAACTGATGCATTTCTTAATTTTTTATGATATCCAATAGCTACATCATGAACCGAATCTTGAAATAAAGTAATTGCATTTTTCAAATTTTCTGAAATATTAAATTCTTCCCTTTTATTATTAATTAAAGCTCTAGTTTGATGTTTATTATTTTTAACCATTCCATAAATTCCAATTTTTCCATCTAATCCAACGCTTTTAACTGCTTCTTCTGCTGCATGAATTTGTGTAATACCACCATCAACAAAAATTAAATCTGGTAATTTTCCAAAACCACCATCAGGATTTTCCAAAGATTGTTTTAATCTTCTTGTTATAACTTCATTCATACATTTTGGGTCATCTTGACCTATAACAGTTTTTATTTTAAACCTTCTGGATAGATTTTTTTTAATAACACCATCAACCATAACACTCATACCTGCAACCATAAATTCTCCAGATATGTTCGATATATCAAATGTTTCAATTTTTCTAGGTGTTTTTTCTAAATTTAAAATTTCTTTTATTTCATTAACAACACTATATCTATCCTTTTCTTTATTGTCTAATGTAATTTTAGCATTATTTTCCGCCATTTCAACTAAACGCATTTTTTCACCTTTTACTGGTGTTTTTATTTCAACCTTTTTATTAGCATTTTGAGTTAATAATAATTCAATTACATCTTTATCTTCCATATTATATTTACACATAATTTTATTTGGCAAAATTTGTCTTCCTATATAATATTGCTTTATAAAATTTGAAACTAATTCTGAATTATTTTCATCTGTTAAACCTTTATAAAAATAGTGTTCTCTACCAATCATTTTACTTTTTCTAATAAAAAACACTTCTATACAAATTTCAAACTCATTTTTTGCAATTCCAATAACATCAATATCATTTTCATTTATATTAGAAACCTTTTGTTTTTCTGAAATTCTTTGAATAGCAATTATTTTATCTCGTATATATGCCGCTTTTTCAAAGTTCATTTTTTTAGATTCTTCTTGCATTTCCTGTTCCATTTTTTTTATAATTTTATCTGTTTTTCCATCTAATAAACTTATAATTTCATCAATTTGTTTTTTATATTCCTGTTTACTAATATAACCCATACATGGTGCAAAGCATTTTTTTATTTGATAATTTAAACATGCCCTATCTTTATATTTAAAACTTCTACATTGTCTAATTTTAAACTTATCTTTAATAAAATCAACCATTTCCTTTGCGGCACCACTACTTGCATATGGTCCAAAATACTTTGCTCCATCATTCATAATTCTTCTTGTTACATATATGTCTGGATAATCTGCTTTTATATTAATTTTTATATATGGGTATGTTTTATCATCTTTTAATAATACATTAAATTTTGGCATATTTTTCTTTATTAAATTACATTCTAATATTAATGCTTCTGCTTCATTATCTGTAACTATATATTCAAAATGATCTATTAATGAGACCATGTTTTCTATTCTTTTAGTTTTATTATTTTTTCTAAAATATTGTCTAACTCTGTTTTTTAAAGATATTGCTTTACCAACATATATTATTTTATCGTCTTTATCATGCATAATATATACCCCTGGCTTGTTAGGCAATTTTTTTAACTCTGCTTCTATGTTAAACACGTACTACCTCCGCTTTTTTTATTTTTATTAGTTTTGAGTGTTTTTTATCAAGTATTGGTATAATTTTTTATTCTAAATTTCTTGGTACTGTAAAAGTTTATAAAATCATATTCATCAACATAAATATGGTTTGGAGCTAATTATACATTTATTATTAATATATTATTCAATATTATTAAATTTTATTATATCCATTGTTTCTTTTCTTCTATAATTAATTTTTATTTTTCATATATTACAATTATTTTTTTCTATTTCAATTCTTATTTTAATTCTTCAATTTCTTCTTTAGTCAACTCAGTTAAATCCATTATTTCTTTTATATTAAATCCTTGTTGTAGCATTTTTTTTGCTATTTTTTTCTTGCTTTCTTCAATTCCGAGTTTTTTTGCCTTCTTCTACTCCGAGTTTTCCTGCCTTGTTCAATTCCGAGTTTTTTGCCTTCTTCTACTCCGAGTTTTCCTGCCTTGCTCAATTCCGAATTTTTATTCCTTTATCAATTCCATATTGTTCAATAGCATTTTGTTCCCTTA
>CAKPDY010000012.1 GCA_934149165.1 uncultured Clostridia bacterium
GGGATGGATTCGAACCATCGTACTCGTATGAGAACAGATTTACAGTCTGCCGCCTTTAGCCACTCGGCCACCTACCCGAAAAACATTAAATTAAATATTAATAGCGGAAAAAAGTTTTCCTTTTTCCACTATTAATTTGGTGCGCCCTCTAGGATTCGAACCTAGGACCCACCGGTTATGAGCCGGTTGCTCTGACCAACTGAGCTAAGGGCGCGTGTTTGTTTCAACAATTGTAAGTATATACTAATATAATTATCTTGTCAAGACATTTTTTAAATTTTTTTTACAATTTTTTTCAATGTTGTTACTAGTCTTCCCTAAATTGCTAAGTAGGCTATTTTAAGGCTGACTAGTAACATTACAATTTAATACATTTAAGTGGATAACTGCAACAGTATTAATTATTGCATTATAAATATCATATATTTTTTTTCAGTACTTTTTGCTCATACCAAATCATAGAAAAATTAATGCATATAATATACACACAATATACTGTCAAATACCAATACATTTCATTGTATATATTTTTCTTACAATCTGTTAAACTTTCTTCTATTTTTTTCAATTTTTTTTGTGATTCATCTGTATTAGATATTTTGTAATTTGCATATTTTATTTCTTTTTCCAAAATTTCCTCTCCAAATTTAGTTTCATACTCAATTTGATTTTTAACAATAACTGTTTTCATTATTAAAGAAATTGCAACATATACAACCATAAATATTATTGTTATAATAAAAATATCTTTTAGTTCTTCTTTTAAAATTATTCTTTTTTTCAAAATTATTTTCATAATATATTTCCACAATAGTATATTAATTGGAATTTGAATTATTATTGATATTACTGCTTTTACTATCATGTAGTTTACATTTTTAAAAATTATAAATTTTTCTATTGTATAAAATACTAATGTTAAGCTTAATGAAAGCAATAAAAATAATCCAATAATATCTAATGCAGTTTTTGAAAATTTAACTTCTTTAATTTCTTTAATTGCATTTTTTATATCATCTTTTTTTATATTATATATGTTATGTTTTTTACCTACTATTAATGCTGTATTTTCTTTTTCTGAATTCACTGTATTTTTTATATTTTCTTTATTTTTTTTACTTTTTACACTTTCTTCTTCTTTTTCAAGTCTAACAACACTAATATTTCTTTTTTCAGCTTTTTTAATTATTTTACAAATACCAGTTGCTTCTAACAATCCACAATTATTATCCAAACAATAACTTAAAATTTTTAAAAATTTTTCAGTGTTATCACCATAATATTTATTTATTATATTTTGAATACTTATATCACTATAATAGTTTTTATATAATTCTTCAATTTTTTCAATTGGAATATACACACCAGATGATTTTGGAAATTTTAAATAATTTATAAATTGATATTTTGTTTGTTTAAAATTAAATATATCTAACCAGTTTTTAGTGTATTTATATAGGCTTTTGTTTGTGGTAATTAATTCTGTTAAAGACAATTTTTCCATATTAAAACTATGTCTATATATTTTCTGTAATTTAGCAATACATACCCCATATCTTACATCAAAAACTTTTTCAGATTTATTATTTATGCATTCTTTAATATTATTTAATACATTTTCTTTTATAGTATCTTCACAATTATGTTTATCTAATATATTGTTTATTGTTTCTGTTTCATCTTTTGAACATAGTTTTACACATTTTACTATTTGTTTAATTTCGCTTTCCTTTATTGGATAATAACCTATATAATATTCTTCCATTTTTCCCCCTTATTTTTCTATATTATTCAACTGCATATCCTTCTTCATTTGTAATGGTACAATTTATAATTTTATTTTCCAATTTTTCTCCTTCAAGCATAACCATCATATAATTTTTTGTATGTCCTTTATAATAATTTCCATTTTTTTCTTCAAATAGTACTTCAACTTGTTTACCTATATAACTGTGGTTATAGTTTTTTTCGTTTTTATTTGATAATTCAATTAATTTTCTACTTCTTTGCTCTTTTATTGCCCCATCAATTTGATTTGGCATAATTGCTGCTTTTGTTCCCTTTCGTGGAGAATACTTAAATACATGCATTTTGTAAAATGCAATTTTTTCTAAAAATTTATATGTTTCTTTAAACTCATTATCTGTTTCTCCTGGAAATCCTACTATAATATCTGTTGTTAATAATACATTTGGAAAGTATTTTCTTAAAATTTTGGTTACATTTTCAAATTCTTTTGTTGTATATTTTCTATTCATTCTTGATAAGGTTTCATCACAACCACTTTGTAATGATAAATGAAAATGATCACAAATTTTATCTAATTTTGATAATCTTTCTGCAAATTCCTCTGTTACTATTGTTGGTTCTAATGAACCAAGTCTTATTCTATGTAATCCGTCTACTTTATTTAAATTTTCTAGTAAATCTATTAATTTTATATTTTCATTAAAATCTTTTCCATATGATGCAATATGAATTCCTGTTATAACAATTTCTTTTATTCCATTTTCTACAATTTTTTTAGCTTCTTCAATTACATTTTCAAGTTTTCTACTTCTTACCCTTCCACGTGCATATGGAATTATACAATATGAGCAAAATCTATCACATCCATCTTGTATTTTTACTACTGCTCTTGTTTTTTCTGTATATGTTGTATTTCCGAATTCTATGTATTCTTTTTGATACATTACATCTGTTACAATTTCGTTTTCTTTGGTATTTTTATTTTGTATAAAATTTTCTATAATTTCTACTATATTCTTTTTTTCGTTATTTCCTATGATTAGGTCTATTTCTTGTATTTTTTTTAATTCTTCTTTTCCTACTTGTGCATAACATCCACATGCAACTACTATAGAGTTTGGGTTAATTTCTTTAACTCTTCTTAACATTTGCCTTGATTTTCTGTCTGCAATATTAGTTACTGTGCATGTATTTACTATATATATATCTGCAAAATCACTGAAATTTGCAATGCTATATCCATTTTCAATAAATTCTTGTGACATTGCGTTTGTTTCATATTGGTTTACTTTACAACCGTAATGAAACGAATGCTACTTTTTTACTCAATTTTTTTCTCTCCTTTTTCCATGATTTTTCTATTATACCATAATTATACATAAAATTCAAGCACAACTGGAGGGCGAATTTTAAAAATTCGCCCTCCAACTTAATGTTATTCATATGCAGGAACTACGTACATACTAGAATCCATTTTCTGTACAACAGTCTTATATGTTTCATATACACTTTTATAATTATTTAAATATTTTCCTATATTTTCATTACTAAACGGAATTACTTTAAAATTGCTCCAACTTTTTGAATTATAAGAAGTAAATATTAATTCATTTTTAACATCACCTATAGATACTTTAACATCATTACCTTTTACAGTTTTTGTAACTGTTAATGAACTCATTAGACCTACCATTTTATTATAATTTTTATCTTGCATTTGTGCTGATACAAAATTTCCAAGAGAATAAAATACTAATGTATCATCAATCCATGTTACAGGTTGTATAACATGTGGATGTGTTCCAATTACAATGTTTACATTATTTTCTGCTAAAAATTTTGCAGAATCTACCTGATATTCTGTTGGCACATGTGTATATTCTACTCCCCAGTGCATTGCAACTATTAATACATCTACTTTACTTCTAACTTCATCTATATCTTCTTTTACTTGTTTTTTATATTCTTGATATTTGGTATCTTTATTTGGGTCATTAATTTCAAAATCGGTTGGCCATACATTTACTAAATAATCTTTTCCTGATGGAACTGGCATTCCATTTGTTCCATATGTATAGTTTAACATTGCATATTTAATTCCATTTACTTCTCTTATTTCTATTTTTTCTTTTTGTTGTTCTGATGAATAACTTCCAACTGCTAAAGCTTCTGAACTATGCTCATCCCAATATTCTCTTGAACTTAAAACAGCTTTTTCCCCTCTATCCATTGTATGATTTGTTGCTAAACTTACAAGATTAAAACCTGCATCTAGCATAGCATCTCCAGCCTCTTTTGGTGAGTTGAATGTTGGATAATCTGATACTCCAAGTTCTGTTCCACCTAAAATTGTTTCTTGATTATAATATGCTACATCATAATTTTTTACTTTTTCTTTTATATATTCTATAATTGGTTTAAAATTGTATTGTGTTCCATTTCCTAATCTTTTTGCATCTTTGTATATGCTACTATGTATTAAATTATCCCCTACCATTACTAATGAAAAACTTGTTGTTGTTTCTTGTGGTTCATTAGCTGTAACTGCTGTTTGAGATGTTTTTTGTTCATTAAAATTATTTGTATTATTTGCTGTATTTTGAAATTTTGTTTTTATTTTATTTATGTTAGTAAGACATATTATTGCTATAATTATTACTAAAATAAATAAAACTAATTTCCATAATTTTATTTTAATTTTTCTTTTTTTTTGTGTATTTTTATTATTCATTTTTATCATCCTTTCCTATTCTTTTGTTTTTGATTTATTATAACAATTTATTTTAATATTTTCAATTATTTTTTTGCATATTTTTCCTAGTATGTAAATATTATGTTACTAGTCAATAATATAATATAAAAGGATGGATAAAATTCATGAAAAAATTAAAAAACATAAAATTAACAAAAGAAAAATTATTAATTTTAGGAAGCATTATTTCAGTATTTTTTATATTATTTGCATGTACCACATCATTTGGTATGCAACATTATTATAAGTTAGATTTTTCAACAGGACTTGTAACTGCTTCAAAACTAAATGTACGAAGTGGTCCAGGAACTGGTTATTCTGTTGTAACTACTGTAAATAAAAATGAATATGTACGTGTATTTGCTGGAGTTGGAAATTGGTATATTATTCAAACTGAAGGAGATAATGTTGGTGCTGTAAGTAAACAATATATTAAACCAATTTATCCTACAGGTTCTTCTACAAATTCTAATAATACTGGTAGTGGTACTTCTTCAGGTGGAACTAGCACAAATACACCATCTGCATCTTCTACTTTAACCTCTGATGAATTAGAAGTTTTTAATTTAATAAATCAACAACGTGCTAATAATGGCTTACCTGCATTAAAAGTAGATTCTGAAGTTCAAAGAGTTGCAAGAATTAAAGCAAAAGATTTAGTTGATAATAATTATTTTGCACATAATTCACCAGTATATGGAACTCCTTTTGAAATGTTAAAAAGTTTTGGAATATCTTATAAATCTGCAGGAGAAAATATAGCTGGAAATTCAAATAATAGTTCTGCTGTTACTGCATGGATGAATTCTTCTGGACATAGAGCGAATATTTTAAATAGTAGTTATAATTATACTGGTATTGGTGTTGTTAGTAGTCCAAAATATGGAAAAATTTATGTTCAAATGTTTATTGGAAAATAAAACAAATGGAAAAGTGAATTTCACTTTTCCATTTGTTTTATTTTATTTATTTTTATAACGGAAAATAATATATTCCTTTTTTCCATCTTTATCTTTTGTTTCCTTTATTTTTCCTATTGGTTCATACGGAAGCAAACAGCTTACAAAGCTTAATGCTACTATAAGTATGAGCCACCATGGTTTTATTTCTAATAAGTCAAAGAAGTATTTTATACCTTCCATAATAAAACCCCTTTTCTAAATAAAGTGTATTTATATTATACAAGACTTTTTATATTATGTCAACATTGTGTGTTCTTCTTGACATTCCACGTATTTAATCATATACTAAATTCATAAAATTGAAACTAAGGAGGTAACAATAAATTATGGATAATTTAATGGAAATTAGATGGCATGGTAGAGGTGGTCAAGGTGCAAAAACAGCTTCACTTTTACTTGCAGATGCAGCATTTAATACTGGTAAATATATTCAAGGATTTCCTGAATATGGTCCAGAAAGAATGGGAGCTCCTATAACAGCTTATAACCGTATTAGTACATCACCTATTACTATTCACAGTAATATATATGAACCTGATTATGTTGTTGTTGTAGATGATACTTTGTTAGATGCAGTTGATGTTACAGCAGGTTTAAAGGAGTCTGGTGCAATAGTTATTAATACAACAAAAGATGCTGAACATTTAAAATCAAAACTTAACAATTATAATGGTAGCGTATATACAATAGACGCTAGAAAGGTTTCAATGGAAGCATTAGGGAAATATTTTCCTAATACACCAATGCTTGCAGCTATTGTAAAAGTTAGTGGAGTAATGTCTGATGAAGAATTATTAAATGATATGGAAGGTTCTTTTAAACATAAATTTGCTAAAAAGCCTGAAGTTATAGAAGGAAATATGAAAGCTTTAAAACTTGCTTTAGAACAAGTTAAAAAAGTTTTATAAATTACATATAATCGCACAATTTAGGATATTGTAAAAAGTTTTCTATTGTGCAAAGTGCATGGTAGTATTTATTGTAAGCTATGCAATTTACAAAATGAAAGGAGAATAAAATATGTCAGAAATCACAAAGAATACACCTGCCTCTGAATTAACAATTGGCGGTGATATATATGAAGCTGGTAATGCAAGAGAATTTAAAACTGGCGATTGGAGAAGTATTAAACCTATTTTTTTAAGTGAAAAATGTAAACAATGTGGTTTATGTTTTCCTGTTTGCCCTGATGATGCTATTCCAGTTAATAAAGAACAAAAAAGAGAAGATTTTGATTATGATTACTGTAAAGGGTGCGGAGTTTGTGCAAAGGTCTGCCCTTTTGGAGCAATAGAAATGAAGGAGGAAAATGAATAATGGGAATTAGAGAACGTTTAAGTGGTAATGAAGCTGCTGCTATAGCAATGAAACAAATTAATCCAGATGTTGTTGCTGCATTTCCTATAACACCTTCAACTGAAATACCACAATATTTTTCTAGCTTTGTAAGTAATGGAGCTGTTGATACAGAGTTTGTTGCTGTTGAAAGCGAACATAGTGCTATGTCTGCTTGTATTGGTGCAGAGGCTGCTGGTAGTAGAGCTATGACTGCTACTTCTGCAAATGGTCTTTCTTTAATGTGGGAAATGATTTATATTGCATCAAGTCTTCGTTTACCTATAGTTATGTCATTGGTAAACCGTGCTGTATCTGGTCCTTTGAATATACATAATGATCATTCTGATGCTATGGGTGTTCGTGATAGTGGATGGATTATGTTATTTAGTGAAAATAATCAAGAAGCATATGATAATTTATTAATGGCTCATAGAATTGCCGAACATAAAGATGTTTTATTACCTTTAATGGTATGTCAAGATGGATTTATAACATCTCATTCTATTGAAAATATTGAGCTTTTGGAAGATGATAAAGTTAAAGCTTTTGTTGGAACTTATAAACCAGAACATTATTTATTAAATAGAAAAGAACCTATGGCAATTGGTCCTCTTGATTTACAATCTTTCTTATTTGAACATAAATATCAACAGGCAGAAGCTATGCGTAATGCAAAAAAAGTAATAGCAGAAGTTTCAAAAGAATTTGAAGAATTAACAGGAAGAAAATATTCTTTCTTTGAAGAATATAAATTAGATGATGCAGAAATTGCAATTGTTTGTATGAATTCAACAGCTGGTACAACAAAATTTGTTGTTGATGAATTACGAAAAAAAGGTGTAAAAGCTGGTTTATTAAAAATACGTATGTTTAGACCATTTCCTTCTGAAGAGGTTGCTCAAGTTTTATCAAAATTAAAAGCAGTTGCAGTTTTAGATAAGTCAGATTCATTAAATGGTGCTGGTGGAGCTTTATTTGAAGATGTAGTATCTGGTATGTATGTTGCTAAATCACAAGTTCCTGTTGTTAACTATGTTTATGGAATTGGTGGTAGAGATACTACTGCAAAAGATATTGAAAGTGTTTTCAGTGATTTAAGTGAAATTGCTAAAACTGGAAATATTGAAAATCCTTATAGATATTTAGGTGTTAGAAAATAAAAAAATACAAACTTGAAAGGAGATTTATAAAATGGCATATAATATGAAAGAAATAATAGCTAACAAACCTGCAAGATTTACAGCTGGTCATAGAATGTGTGCTGGTTGTGGTGCACCTGTTGTTGGAAGAACTGTATTAAGAGCTTTAAAGCCAGAAGATCATGCAGTAATTACATCTGCAACAGGATGTATGGAGGTTTCTACATTCATTTATCCATATACAGCATGGACAGACTCATTTATCCATACTGCTTTTGAATGTGCTGGTGCAACTTGTTCAGGTGTTGAAGCAGCATATAAATCATTAAAAAAGCACGGTAAGTTACCTGCTAATGAAAACACAAAATTCATTGCTTTTGGTGGTGATGGTGGTACTTATGATATAGGACTTCAAAGTTTATCTGGTGCTATGGAAAGAGGTCATGACATGGTATATGTATGTTATGATAATGGTGCATATATGAATACTGGTATTCAACGTTCTAGTGCTACGCCAAAATTCGCAGATACTACAACAAGTCCTGCAGGTAGTGTAATACCTGGCAAAATGCAAGCTAGAAAAGATTTAACTAAAATTATGGTTGGGCACCACATTCCTTATGTTGCACAAAGTATTGCAATAAATAATTTTAAGGACTTATATGAAAAATCTGAAAAAGCAATTTATACAGAAGGTCCTGCATTTTTAAATGTTATGGCACCTTGCCCTAGAGGATGGGGTTATCCTACAGATATGTTAATGGAAATTAATAAGCTTGCAGTTGAAACTTGTTATTGGCCTTTATATGAGGTTATAGATGGAAAATACCATATTAATTATAAACCAGCAAATAAAAAACCTATTGAAGAATTCTTGAAACCTCAAAGACGTTTTAAACATATGTTTAAACCTGGAAATGAATGGATGATTGAAGAATTCCAAAAAGAAGTTGATGCTAGATGGCAAGAATTGTTAGATTTAGAAGAAATTACTAATAGATAATAAAAATATTATGATATAATTTTTTCTTATACCAGTTAGAAAAAACGTGAAATATGTTTATTTCACGTTTTTTTAATCTATATATAATTTACTATTTTGCAAATTTGAAAATGTTTTATGCATTTGCATTTGCCCATCTTGTAACCTTTATTTTTCTGTATACATCTAATATGTATGAATATTTATGATATTCATCTTCCCAAACTTCTTTTGGAACTTTGTCGTAAATTTTAAATAATCTTTCTGCTTCTAATAAAAATACTAGTTGTTCTTGTTGAGTCATTTTTGCACATTTTTTTGAAAATTTATATAGCATATCTAATTCTTGTGTTGCATTTAAAAATTTCCAAAAATCTTTTACATTCATTCCATTTGATTTAATTAATACTATTATGTATCCTGCTATTCCAGTTATTATAAGTAATAAAATATATACTATTTTTAATATTACCATATTTACCACCTTCTATCATATAATTAATTATACCATATTTGTAATATATTTGCAAACTTACTGTAATATAATTGTAATGTATTTGTAATATGATTGTAATATTTCTTTTTTTATTGACACAATTTAACTGTATGATATAATTATTTTTAATATTCAAAAACAAGGAGGTTTTTTAAGTGGAACAAAGATTTAAACAAACTAAACGTGCTGGAATACTAGGAATTACTGGAAATATATTTTTATTAATAATAAAAGGAACAATTGGTTTTATTTGCAAAAGTCAAGCAATGATAGCAGATGCAGCAAATAGTGCTGGTGACATTTTTGCATCATTAATGACATTTATAGGAAATAAAATAGCAAGTGAACCACAAGATGAATCACATAATTTTGGGCATGGGAAAGCAGAATATATATTTTCTTTATTTATTAGTATTTCAATGATTGTAGTTAGTATAAAATTATTATTTGATTCAGTTGTATCTTTAATAAACAAAAATACTTTTGAATTTTCGTGGTTCTTAGTTTTAGTATGTATAATAACAATTATTGTTAAGCTTTTATTATATTTATATACAAACAAACTTGCAAAAAAATACAACAATATTCTTCTTGAAGCAAACAAAAAAGACCACAGAAACGATTGTATTGTAACTAGTTTTACACTTATTTCTGTATTATTAAGTTTAATGAATATTTATTGGTTTGATGGTTTGGTAGGAATTGGAATTTCTGTTTGGATTTGTTATACTGGTATTAAAATTTTTATTGAAAGCTTTAATGTTTTAATGGATATTTCAATAGACACTGAAACTAAGCTTTTAATTTTAGATTTAATTAAAAGCTATGAAAAGGTTAAAAAATTTGATAGTTTTTCATCTGCACCTGTTGGTTATCAATATCTAATATATTTTACAATTTATGTTGATGGTAATATGACAACTTATGAAAGTCATAAACTTGCTGATGACATTGAAATTCAAATTACAAAGCTAGATAAAGTTTACAAGACTGTTGTTCATGTTGAACCTATTTAATATAATAAAAATTGGATAAATATGTTATAACATATTTATCCAATTTTTTTATATTAATTTTGTATTACAATTTTAGTAGGATATGCTAATTCTACTTTTTCTTTTTCAAGTATACTTAGTATTAGCATATTAATATCACTTTTAAATTTTAAAAACTCTGTATATTCCACAATTCCAGTATAAAAATAAATATTAAGTACAATTGCATCTTCCGAAATATTTGTAAAATTAATATTTATATTATCTTGAATTATGTCTTTATTAGTTTTTAAAACAAATTTTATTCTATTACTTATTTCTTTTAATGTTGCTACATTTGAGTTTAATTTAAATCTTAAATTAAACTCATATTTTCTTTTAATGTTCTTACTCCAGTTAACAACCTTTCCATCTGCTAATACAGAATTTGGTACAGTAATTAGTGAATTATCCATTGTTCTTATTCTTGTTGTTCTAAAACTTATATCTTCTATTGTTCCTGAAATTTTATCTATTTCTATATAATCACCAACTATAAAAGTTTTATCTGATAAAATTGCAAAACCTGCAAATAAATTTTTTGCTATATCTTGTGCTGCTAATGCTATAACAACACCACTTAATCCTAACCCAGTAATAATTCCACTTAAATCATACCCTAATTCTGCAATTATTATAAATACACCAATTGTATAAATTAATCCTTTTATTAGTCTTGTAATAAATTTTATAGAACCTTCACCTTTTTTATTATCTTTTACAATTTTTTTTATAAAATTCATTTTAGGATCCATAAAATCTGCAACTAATCCTGTTATTAAAATAATTAATGCTATTTTGATAATTTTATTAAATATAGTTGTAAAATTTGCTGGCAACTGTAAAAATGAAATACTAAAAAATATTCCTAATATTATAAAAATAAATTTTAAATTTCTATATATTGGTTTTCCATTAATTTTAATGTTTCTAACTTTAAATAATTTACTTATTAATTTTGCAAACACAGAACTAAAAGCTATAAATAATACAAGTATTAATACTGCTATTAATATTTCTACCGCTTCTTTGTTTTGAATCACTTCAAATATATTTTTAATATTTTCCATTATTTGTTTTTCTTCCCTTTCCTTAACTTAAAACTGCATTTACTATTGCTTGTGAATCTATTTCAAAATATTTCATTAACTCTACTGCATTACCAGATTTTCCAAATGTATCATTTATACCTAATCTAGTAACTTTTGTAGGAAATTCTTCTGCTAGTACTTCACAAATAGCACTTCCTAGCCCTCCAATTATATTATGATCTTCAACTGTTATTAATTTTTCAGTTTCTTTAGCACATCTTATAATAGTTTCTTTATCTATTGGTTTTATTGTATGAATATCAACTACTCTTACATATTTTCCCTGTTTTTCTAATTCTTCTTTTGCTTTTAAAGCTTCTGCTACACATACACCTGTTGCAAAAATTGTAGCATCTTGTCCTTTTCCTATTTGTTTTGCCTTTCCTATTTCAAATTTTTCATTTTCATCATATATTGTTGGAGTTGCAAGTCTTGATAAACGAACATAACAAGGTCCATTTAATTTACTAATTTCTTTTATTATAAATTTTGTTTCAATATCATCACTTGGAGAAAACACCTTTAAATTTGGTAATGTTCTCATCATTGCTATATCTTCAAGCATTTGATGTGTTGCTCCATCTTCACCTACTGTAACTCCTGCATGTGTTGCACAAATTTTAACATTCAAATTTGGATAACATACACTGTTTCTAATTTGATCATAAGCTCTTCCTGCTGCAAATACTGCAAAAGTACTTGCAAATGGAATTTTACCACATGTAGCAAAACCAGCTGCTGTTCCTATCATATCTTGTTCCGCAATTCCCATATCAAAAAATCTATTTTGAAATTTTTTTGCAAATATATTTGTTTTAGTTGCTGTTGATAAATCAGCATCTAATACTACTATATTTTCATTTTCTTCGCCTATTTGTTCTAGTATTTCTCCATAACTTTGGCGTGTTGCAATTTTTTTATTAATATCCATAACATTTACCTTATGTTAGTTATTCAAAATTTTCATTTGCTATACTAACATAACTCCTTTCTTAATTTACTTTTGCTTGAAAATTTTCTGAATTTAGCAATAATTGTTTTCCTTTAAATAATTTAGTATACCACTTTTCTTTATTCCAATCATACATAATATAATCAGGAATTTTCAAATTTCCAAATCCCACACCAAGATTTATTCCTGGTTTATTGGTACCATGGTAATCACATCCACCACTTTTGTATAAATTTTTTTCTTCACATAAATTTGAAATATATTCAATTTGTTCATCTAAAAATTTTGTATAATAACATTCTATACCATCAATTTTATAATTATCTATAATTTCATTTATAAACTGTTTCTTATCTTTTGCCCAGTCATATATATACATATGTGCTACAAAAGCTACTCCTTTTGCTTTATGTATTATTGATATACATTCATCTAATGTTGGATAATCTTTTGTTTTATCTATATAAAAATCTGATTGTTTATTATATAAATAATTATATCTAAAATTATCCAAACTTTCCCACATATCTTTTGGACATTTTTGTTCATTTTCAGAATATTTTTTTATTTCTTTATAAATTAATAATGTTGCCCAATCCTTTTCCTTATCCCATTTTAATTCTTCAAAAGGCGTTAATTTTAAATTCATTTTTTTGCATGCATTATAAAAATGTTTTAAGTATTTTTCTTGCAAAACCTCATGTTTTGGATAGTAAATTTTTAACATTTTCTTCATTTTTTTTACATTATAATTATATCCTAAAATATCTATTAGTCTACCTTTATATCCACACTTTAACTCAATACCTTTAATTATTTTTCCACTATATAATTCATTTACTTTTACTTTTTTTAAAATATCATATACATCACAATTATCATGGTCTGTTATAGAAATGCAATTTAAACCTATTTGTTGTGATTTTTTTAGTATTTCCTCTACAGTATCAGATCCATCTGAATTGTTTGAATGAATGTGCAAATCTATCATTATTTAATTTGTATGATATATTTTTGCATATTTAAATAATCATACACTCCTTACATAAAATTTAGGTTTTTATTTTGGTATACCTATACACCTTTTATAATACGTATATTTCTTAATTATTACATAACTCTTTAATTGCAATATTATATTGTTCTTCATTTGGTGACTTTCCATGCCATTCAACATTGTTTTCCATAAAAGACACACCTTTTCCCTTAATTGTTTTTGCTATTATTGCAGTTGGCATTCCTTTTGTTAACTTAGCTTCATCAAAAGCATCTATAATTTGTTCAATATTATTTCCATCTATTGAAATTACTTTAAAACCGAAACTTTCAAATTTTCTTTCTATATTATTTAATCCTTTTACATTTTGAATTTCTCCATCTATTTGTAAATTATTATTATCTACAATAACACACAAATTATCTAATTTATATTTTGATGAAGTCATTGCTGCTTCCCAAATTTGGCCTTCTTCTATTTCTCCATCACCTAATAAACAATAAACTCTATATCCCATTTCATCTAATTTAGATGATAACGCCATTCCATTGGCAACAGATAATCCTTGTCCTAATGAACCACTTGTCATATCAACTCCTGGAATTTTATTCATATCTGGGTGACCTTGTAAATTTGAATTTATTTTTCTGAAACCTGCTAACTCTTTTTCATCAAAATATCCTCTTCTTGCTAAAACACTATATAAAGCAGGAGAACAATGACCTTTTGATAACACAAATCTATCTCTTTCATTTGCTTTTGGCTCTTGGGGATTTATATTCATTTGATTGAAATATAATACTGTTAAAATATCTGCACATGATAATGAACCACCTAAATGACCAGAACCGTGCTTTATATACCATTTTAACAACATTTTGTCTAATTTCATTTGCAATTTTTTCTAAAGCTTCTACTTTTGTAACTTTCATAGTTTCATCAACCTTTCTTTTCATGGGAATTTTTTATTTTATTATTGCACAAAAATTGCAATATATTCCATTTACTTATTTATTATACGAATATTTTACACTTAATATTTTATTTTTGCAAGTATGGTGTTAGCACTTTTGCAATTAGATGTTATGTAGCTCAAGTTGTTTATAAATGTTCTGAAGCGTAGTTAAGGTGGGGACCAACAATCTACAATATGTTATAGATTGAAACGAATGTGAAAATCTATTACATATTGTGTGCAGTTGGGGCGGAGATTCAGAACATTTATAAACAACTTGAGCTACATAACATATGCTTTTTATTAAAACACCTATTGTATTTCTACTTCAAATATTGTATAATAAAAAAGCAAACTGTAATAAATACAAACACCAAAATTTACATTTATTATGTAATATACATGGGGGTGTAATTGGTTTCGACAATTCTTTAGAAATATAAATAGCGAGTAGTGGATTCTCGTTGGCCACTTAAATAAACGGGAAAATAAATATAAACGCTGATAAAACAGAATTAGCATACGCTGCCTAGTAGTGCAGTGTCGTCTTATAATATCTGCCCACGGTTATTAATAAGGCGTCAAATTAGTGGGAAACGAACCTATTTCTTGCTATGGAAATAGTGGGTATTTAATAGCTACTTTAATATAACGTTTGTTTGTTAATGTTGTATTAAAGGAATAAAAATAACAAACTGCACTCGGAGAAGTTTATATGGAAAAATTATTGGACAGGGGTTCAACTCCCCTCACCTCCACCACGAATAACTCCTGCTATAGAATTGAGCATAAAAAAAGACCGTTAGAGGTCTTTTTATAATTGATTCATTTTATATTTAGTATAGAATTGAAATGGACTTAGCACTTCAATCTCATGCTCTTTTCTTAATACATGTTGCTGAGAATTTATATGTTGATCACTAGTAATTAAATATTTGACATTTCCGTCTATACAACAATCTACAAATTTATTGTCTGATTTATCATCTATACAATAGTCAGTATTAATAATATGATCTATTTCTTCAACTTGCCACAAACATTTAGATAACGTAGCTGCTAATGACAAAATATTAAATTCTTTATCTTTAAATGTTTTTCTATTATAAGCTTCTATCAAAATATTATAAAATGTAAAAATTAATTCGTTTTGCATTTCTTTATTCATTACAAAAGAGATTTTATTAGTAGATTTTAATTTAAAAACAGCCTTGCAATATTCATCTCCTTTAAAAATTCCACTTATAAACACATTAGTATCAACAACAACTCTCACTAGATAGCACCATTTTTAACCTTAGCCACTATATCATCAATGTCAGAATCTGTCATTCCAGTTTCTTTAATTAAGGAAGAACATGTATCGCACAATGTATCCCAGTCATTGTTGCTAGAATTTTCAATTTCATCAATAAGTAGGTCTTCTATAAAAACTTTTTGATTTAATTTTTTAGCCATAAATATCCTCCTCCTAAAATATTTTTTATAACCCTTTATTATCATAATATCACCCAATAAATATTATTAACTTAAAATAATAATATGATACTAAAGATATTATATCACATTTACATAATATATTCAAGTTGCTTTATTATATCACTTGTTTCTATTATTGTCAATCATTTCAGTACTCTTTTATAACATTATATTATTAATTTAACATATTGTTCAATATGTTAAATTAATTTCTTGAATAAATTATATTCAAAAAAAAGGAAAAAATCAATACTTTTATTTGAATATTTTAAAACATTTCAAAATATCTATTGGCATACATATTAATACGTAGTTTATAATATTATTATTCAACTTTTGCACACACAACTAATCTATTTTTTCCTGTTGCATCACAAGTAACTAGTGTAACTTCTGTGTTATCACCTGTATTTCTTGTAATAAAAGAAGAATCTGATTCAGGTGTTGTATATTTGTTATAAATAGTATATTCAACTCTATTTCCACTAAGATCTGTTATATAAATTTTATCTCCAATTTTTAAATTTTTATTTTTTCCAAAAAATAACCCATTATTATAATTATGGCCTACAATAACCGTGTTTCCCTTATTATTCAAACCTGGTCCATACAATATTCCAACTGATACTTCTATAGCATTAGCATGTGTTATAACATCTAATACTGGGTATTTAATTCTTATTGATGGCATTTCTATTTTTCCTGCAACTTTGAAACCTTTATAATATAAACCATTATTTGTAGACACTCCAGAGCTTGATTTATTTGTATTGTTAGGTGTTGTTGTATTTTCATTATTATCCCCATCTGAATTTTCTTGTGGGTTTTCTTCTGATACTGGAACAATTATTGTATCAAATTCATTTTCTAAAAATTCATTAGCATCAGAATTTTTCTTTATTTTTTCATAACATCCATACCCTAAATATCCTGCAACTCCAAGTATAGCAATAATTAGAACAGTTAAAATTCCTGTTAAAACTTTATTATACACAACTATTCCTCCATTTTTTTATTTATCCTACAATTTTACTTCCAAGTTTTCTTCCTGCTAATAAGTGATAGTGCAAATGCATTACTTCTTGTCCAGCGTTTTTTCCACAATTTACAATTACTCTAAATCCTTCTTCTTCTATATTTAGTTGTTTAGCAAGTTGATTTATAACTTTATAAATTTTTCCTACTAATTCATAATCTTCATCTTCTAATTGTAATAGTGAACTAATGTGTTTTTTTGGTATTACCAATATATGAATTGGTGCTGCTGGGTTTATGTCCTTAAATGCAAGTATCTCATCATCTTCATATACTTTTTCAGATGGTATTTCTCCTTTTATAATTTTACAAAAAATACAATTTTCCATATTTTTATCCTCCTCATATGTTATTTTTTTATATATAATTTTAAATTATACTAAAATAGCTTTTATTCTTCTAACTCCTGCAGAACTTGCTTCTTCTTTTTTTATTTTAAATGTTCCTAGTTCTTTAGTATTTGAAACATGAGGTCCTCCACAAAGTTCTAATGATACATCTCCTATTTTATATACTGTAACAACATCACCATATTTATCTATAAACATAGCTTCTGCCCCCATTGCCAAAGCGTCTTCTTTTTTCATTTCTAATCTTTCAACAGGAATTGCCATTTGTATATATGAATTAACTAAATCTTCAGTTTTTTGTTTTTCTTCATCTGTCATTTTTGTATCATGTGAAAAGTCAAATCTCATTCTTTCTGCTGTTATATTACTTCCTTTTTGGTGAACATGTGAACCTAAAACTTGTTTTAATGCTGCATTTAATAAATGTGTTGCTGTATGATATTTTGTTTCCATTTCACCTGTTGATGCTAGTCCACCTTTAAATTTTTGTTCTGAACCAGCTCTTGATTTTTCTTGGTGTTCTGCAAATTTTGCCTTAAAACCTTCTGTATCAACTTTTAATCCATTTTCTTGTGCAAGTTCTTGTGTTAATTCTATTGGAAAACCATAGGTATCATATAATTTAAATGCACTATCTTTATCTATTATGTTTCCTTGTAAATTTGATTTAACTTTTTCAAATTCACGTAACCCTTTTTCAAGTGTTCTATTAAATTTAACTTTTTCACTATTTAAAACTTCTAAAATAGCTGTTTTATTTCTTTCTAATTCACTATAATATTTTGCGTATTTTTCTATAATTAATCCAGCTAATTGTTGTTCCCAATTTGAATTTATATCTATGTTCAAATTACGTGCATATCTAATCATTCTTCTTATTAATCTTCTTAATACATAACCTTGGTCTGTATTTGAAGGTTTTATTAATGTATCATCTCCACTAATCATTACAATTGCACGAATATGGTCTGCTATTATTCTCATACTTCTAGTATATTTTTCATCATCATATGATAATCCAGATATTTCTTCTATTTTTTGAATAATTTCCTTCCATATTGATGATTTATAGTTATCTGTAACTCCTTCTAATACTGCTGTTACTCTTTCAACTCCTAAACCTGTATCTACATTTTTATTTTTTAATGGTGTAAATGTTCCATCTTGTTCATGATTGTATTGCATAAATACATTATTCCAAATTTCAACCCAATTTTCATTTTCTGTGTCAAATTCTTCTGGAACTGGTTCATTGCTTCTCCAATAAAAAATTTCTGTATCTGGTCCACATGGTCCAAACATTTCCATATTTGGCCACCAGTTATCATCTTCACCTAAAAATGCTATTTTCTTTTTACTAATTCCTAAATTTTCCCATATTTCTGCTGACTCAGTATCTGCTGGTACAATTTCATTTCCTTTAAATACTGTAACTGCTAATTTTTCTACAGGAATTTCTAATTCTTTAGTTAATAGTTCAAAACTCCATGTAATACTTTCTTTTTTAAAATAATCTCCTAAAGACCAATTTCCTAACATTTCAAAAAAAGTATGATGTGTTTTATCTCCTACTTCTTCTAAATCGTTTGTTCTAAAGCATTTTTGAACATCTGTTAAACGTTTTCCAGCTGGATGTGGTTCTCCTTTTAAGTATGGAACTAATGGTTGCATACCAGCTGTATTAAATAAGCATGTTGGGTCATTTTCTGGTATTATTGAGCTACTTGGTATTATTGTATGTCCTTTACTTTTAAAAAAGTTTAAATATGTTTCTTTTAAATTAATATTCTTCATTATATCTCCTCTTTTTCTAATTAAAATCTTACAAAATTATATTACATTTTTACGTTTTTTGCAATAGGTTAAAATTATGAAAGTGTTAAATCCTAACTAATCCATAATAGTTACAATTTAACACTTTTTATTCTAAAATACACTACTAACTAAGTTTAAAATACTCCATACACTTTAATAATTTTTCACGATTTACTGAAGTCATTTTTACTAATGGTAATCTTGGTACACCAAAATTAAATTTCATAATATTTAATGCCTCTTTTACTGGAATAGGATTTACTTCACAAAATAAATATTTAATAAGTTCTGCACATTCTAATTGCATTTGCGTAGCTTTTTTTACATTTCCATCAAAATAGTTTTGTGTAATATTATGTGCATATTCTGGCATTATGTTTGATAAAACAGAAATTACTCCTTTCCCACCAAGTGATAATATAGGAACTATTTGGTCATCATTTCCAGAATATATATGTAAATTTTCTCCACATAAAGCTGCTATTTTAGCCACTTGAGAAATATTTCCACTTGCTTCTTTTATTGCTACTATATTTTCTATTTTAGACAACTCTAAACATGTTTCTGGCTCAATATTCACCCCAGTTCTACTTGGTACATTATACAAAATTATAGGTAAATTGGTATTTTCAGCAATTCTTTTATAATGTTCTATTAATCCTTTCTGAGTAGTTTTATTATAATATGGTGTTACAATTAAAACTGCATCCACTCCAACACTTTGCGCATATTTTGTCATATTAACTACTGAAATAGTATTATTTCCTCCTGTTCCAGCAATTACTGGAACTCTTCCGTTTACCTTTTCAACTACATACTTTATTGTCTGTTTTTTCTCTTCTTCAGTCATTGTTGATGCCTCTCCAGTTGTTCCGCATACAACTAATGAATCAATTTTATTTGCCAATTGATATTCAATAAATCTACCAAATTCATAAAAATTAACTTTTGTATTTTTTTTAGCTTCACCATTTTGTATTTTTTCTTCTAAAACATTTTTATATTCATTAGTTAACTCTTCATTTTCAAAAAAAGGTGTACACAAGGCAGTTGCACACCCCATAAAAATAGTATTTTTCATATATAAGTATCCTCCTTATATTTTTTGCTTACTTTAATACTATTCTTTTTCTTCTAGTAGTATACCCAAAATTGTACACTATTTAACTAAACACTTCTCTCCATCTGCAACTATAACCACAGATTTACCGCTTCTTACATCTCCATCCAAAATAGCTTCAGAAATTACATCTTCAACATAATTTTGAATAGCTCTTCTTAAAGGTCTAGCTCCATAGTTAGCGTCAATACCCTTTTTGGCTATCAACTTTTTAACAGATTCATCAATTTTCACATCATAATCGTTTTGTTTTAATCTTTTTTCTACTTGTTTTAACAAAATATCAATTATTTGCATAATTTCATCTTCACTTAATTTATGGAATACAATTATCTCATCAATACGATTAATAAATTCAGGTCTAAATTCGTGCTTTAATTCTGCCATTACATCTTTTTTTATTAATTCATATTGTTTTTTCTCCTCTGCTTTTGCCTTTTCTAAAACATCTTTTTCAATAATATTATCATTTACCACATTTTCTTTTTTATTATTATTTATATTAGCTGTAAAGCTTGTAAATCCTAATGTTTTTCTATCTGTAATTGCTCTTGCCCCAATATTTGATGTCATAATAATAACTGTATTTTTGAAATTAACAGTTCTTCCTTGTGAATCTGTTAAACGTCCATCTTCTAGAATTTGAAGTAACATGTTCATAACATCTGGATGTGCTTTTTCTATTTCATCTAATAATAAAACTGTATATGGCTTTCTTCTGACTTTTTCAGTCAATTGGCCTCCTTCATCAAATCCAACATATCCAGGAGGTGAACCTATTAATTTAGATATTGAATGTGGTTCCATATATTCAGACATATCTATTCTAATCATTGAATCTTCATTTCCAAATAAACATTCTGCCAAAGCTTTTGAAAGTTCAGTTTTTCCAACACCTGTTGGTCCTAAAAATAAAAATGAACCTATTGGTCTTTTAGGATCTTTTAATCCTACTCTTCCCCTTCTTATTGCTTTTGCAACAGCTTCTACTGCTTCATTTTGCCCAATTACTCTTTTATGAAGATTTTCCTCAAGACTTTTTAATTTTTCATTTTCATCTTGTGTTAATTTTTTTACTGGAATATTGGTCCAACTTGCTATAACTTCTGCAATATCTTCATCATTTAAAATAGTAATATTTCTACTTGTTTTATTTTCCCATTTTTTATTGTCTTTTTCTAATTTTTCTTTTAAATTATATTCCTCATCTCTTAATTTTGCTGCCTTTTCAAAATCTTGAACTAATATAGCTTCTTCTTTTTCTTTTCCTATAGATGAAATTTTTTCTTCTAATTCTTTTAATTTTTCTGGTCGTGTATATGTCTTCATTTTTAATTTAGAAGCAGCTTCATCTATTAAATCAATCGCCTTATCTGGTAAAAATCTATCATTTATATATCTAACAGATAAATTAACTGCTGAAACTATTGCCTCATCTGTAACTTTAACATTATGATGTGCCTCATATTTATCACGTATTCCTTCTAAAATTTTTATTGTTTCTTCAATTGTAGGTTCCTGAACAGTTACAGGGCTAAATCTTCTTTCTAAAGCTGCATCTTTTTCAATATACCTTCTATATTCACTAATAGTTGTTGCACCTATTAATTGAATTTCACCTCTTGCAAGCAATGGTTTTAAAATATTTGCTGCATCAACAGCTCCTTCTGCTGCACCTGCACCAACTATTGTATGAATTTCATCTATAAATAAAATAACATCTCCTGCTTTTTTTACTTCATTTAATGATTTTTTTATTCTTTCTTCAAAATCCCCTCTATATTTTGCTCCAGCAACCATACTTGTAATATCTAATGTTACAACTCTTTTATTTTTAAGCATTTCTGGAACATCACCAACTACTATTTTTTCTGCCAATCCTTCAATAACAGCGGTTTTTCCAACACCTGGTTCACCTATTAAACATGGGTTATTTTTAGTTCTTCTTGATAAAATTTGTATTACTCTTTCAATTTCTTGTTTTCTACCTATAACTGGATCTAACTTTCCTTCTATTGCTTGTTTAGTTAAATCTGCACCAAATTGATTTAATGTAGGTGTTGAATTATAACTTCCAACATTTTTACTTATTTTTTCACTCTGATTAAAATCTTCTTCATTAATTACCTTAACAATTTCATTATATAATTTTTGTGGACTTACATTTAAGTCTAATAATATTCTTACAGCAACACTATCTGCTTCTTGCATTATTCCAACTAGTAATTGCTCTGTTCCTATATATTCACTTCCAATTTTTTTAGCTTCTCTAAATGCATTTTCAATAACTCTTTTGGTTCTTGGAGTAAAACCAGAAGTTTCTATTATTTCAAATTCTTCATCTATATCTACAATTCCTATTAATTCCTCTATTTCTTCTATTATTTTATCTGGAGTAATATTTTGTAACTCTAAAACTTTACTTGCAACACCATTTCCTTCTTTTGAAAGTCCATATAGCAAATGTTCTGTTCCTATATAACTATGCCCCATTTCACTTGCTAATTCATTTGCAATTTGTATTGCTTTTTCAGCCCTCTTTGTAAACTTATATTGCATACAAAACTCCTTTCCTTATTAGTAACATTCATATTACCATATTATTTCATATTTTTCAATACACAATATTCACTTTAAAACTTACTTTTTCTTCTTTGTAATATGTTGAAGTCTTTCTGCTGTTTCTTTTTGTCCTTCTAATGTTAGCCATGCAAAATAAGATGAAACAAATTCCCCATATTTTGTTACATCTTCAAATTCATCTTCATTTTTTTTAAATTTTTTCATAAATTTTCACCTCATATAATATATTTCTCATTCATATAAATTATTAACCTTAAAAATATTATTATACTTGTTTTTTTATGTAACTGAATTTTTTTGCATCTATACAAAAGGCAGGGACACAATCCCTGCCTTTATGTATGTGTATGTTATATACAAATTCCATAAAACCAAGAAAAATATCCCTGTCTTTGTTATATGATATATTATCTAAATAACTATTTTGTCATTTGAGATTCAGCTTGTTGTATTAATTTTCTAACCATGTTACCACCGATTCTACCAGCGTCTCTAGCTGATATATCTCCATTATAACCGTCTTTTAAGTTAACACCAACTTCGCTAGCAACTTCATATTTAAATTTATTTAAAGCTTCTGTAGCAGCTGGAACTACTTTCTTATTTGAACTTGTCATATCGTTTCACCTCCTAAATTGCATTTATTTTATCTTCAGGAAAAAACTATTTGTTTTTTCATTATTATGATATGCATTTATTATTTTTTTAAACTGGTAATTTTTTCAAACATTTTTAATTTATTTTTATATAAATTTTCTGTTTAATTTAATAAATTACATATATGAATTTAAATAATTTTTTAAAATTCATTTAAAATTCACAATATTAATTTAACCAAAAAATAAAAAAATATTACAAATTTTTTAAATTTATAATATTTTTTGTTTATTATCTACAAAATCTATGATTTCCTATAGTAAGAACATATGGTCTAGACCAAATCCAACTACTAGTAGCTGTATTTGGGTTAAAGTAATAAATACAACCATAAGTCGGATCCCAGCCATTTAGAGCATCTCTTGCTGCATTTACTGCTGTTGTATTTGGAGAAAGATTAATTTGTCCATCATTCACAACACTAAATGCACCTGGTTGATATATTACCCCTGCAACACTATTTGGGAAACTGCTACTTTTTACTCTATTTAATACAACAGCTCCAACAGCCACTTGTCCGCGTATATGGCTCACCTCTTGCTTCTGCATAAATTAAATGTGCTAATAAATTTAAATCACTATTATTTGTAGCCGTTCCACCTGATGATGAACTTGTAATTCCCATTGCTGCTAATGTTTTCGGTCCTGCAATTCCATCTACAGTTAATCCGTTTTTTGATTGAAACCATTTTACTGCTGATACAGTTTTACTTCCATATATGCCATCTATATTTCCATTATAATATCCCCATCTTTTTAATTTTGTTTGAATTTCTCTTACTTCACTTCCAGAAGAACCATATTTTGATAATGCAATTGATTCGTTATTTCTAAATGATAAATTGTAAAATAAAAATATTGTAAATACTACAATTATATTTAAAATGGCTAATATTTTTTGTCTTTTATTTAAATTTTTCATAAAAATCACCTCATTTAGAAAATATTTTTTCCAAAATAAGGCTAATTATACAACAATATAAATTTTTATTTTAAAAAATTCCCACAATTTCTCCATTTGCATTAATATCTATGTTTTCTGCTGCTGGAATTTTTGGTAATCCTGGCATTGTCATTATTTTTCCAGTTATTATTACAATAAAACCTGCTCCTGACTTTAATATTACATCTTCTACATGTATATTAAATGAATTTTCACATTCTAAATTTTTCGCATCATCTGAAAAAGAATATTGGGTTTTTGCAATACAAATAGGTAATTTTCCATAACCAAGTTTTTTTATTAATTCTATTTTTTCTAATGAACTATCACTGTATTCTACATTTGATGCACCATATATTTGAGTTGCAATCTTACTTATTTTTTCTTCTATTGTATCTTCTAAATTATAAGTAAATTTAAATTCAGATTTACATTCACATAATTTAGCAACCTTTTCAGATAAATCTATAATCCCATTACTTCCTTTTTCCCAATTTTCACACAAGCTCAAATCTATATTTTGGCTATTTAAAATTTCTGTTAAAGTCTGTATTTCATTTTGAGTATCTGTTTTAAATTTATTAATTGCAACAATTACATTTAGTCCAAATTTTTCTTTTAAATTTTCTATATGTTTTAATAAATTTTTTGAACCTTTTTTTAAAGCATTTATATTTTCGTTTTGAATTTCTTCTTTTGCTAATCCACCATGATATTTTAATGCTTTTATTGTTGCAACACATACTACTGCATCTGGTTTTAAATTTGCTTTTCTACATTTTATATTTAAAAATTTTTCTGCTCCTAAATCTGCTCCAAATCCAGCCTCTGTTACAACATAGTCTGCTAATTTCAGTGCCAATTTTGTTGCTATTATACTGTTACACCCATGTGCAATATTTGCAAATGGTCCTCCATGTATTATACATGGGTTATTTTCTAATGTTTGCACTAAATTAGGCTTTATTGCATCTTTTAATAATACTGTTAGTGCTCCTTGAGCATTTAAGTCTTTAACTTTTATTGGTTCATTCTTTTTATTAAATCCTATTATTATATTAGATATATTTTTCTTTAAATCTTCAATATTTTCAGATAAACACAATACAGCCATAATCTCTGAAGCAACTGTTATATCAAACCCATCTTCTCTTGGAACTATATTTTTTTCTTTAGATAAACCTGTGTTTACTTTTCTTAATTGTCTATCATTTAAATCAACACATCTTTTCCATGTAACTTTATCAAACTCTAATGAATTACCATAATATATATGATTATCTATCATTGCAGATAATAAATTATTTGCAGATGTTATTGCATGTATATCACCTGTAAAATGCAAATTAATTTCTTCCATAGGAGCTACCTGAGAATGACCACCACCGGTTGCTCCTCCCTTTATACCAAACACTGGTCCTAATGATGGTTCTCTTAATGTTGCAATTGCATTTTTTCCTATTTTATTTAATCCATCTGTTAATCCAATTGACACTGTTGTTTTTCCTTCACCTAAAGGAGTTGGATTTATGGAAGTAACTAAAATTAATTTACCATTTTTTTTATTTTGTAATTCGCTCAAAATTTTATTATCGATTTTAGCCTTATATTTTCCATATTGCTCTAGATATGTATCATTTATTCCGACTTTTTGTGCAATATCTCCTATTTTTTCTAATGTTGCCATTTTAGCTATCTCTATATCTTCCATACAAATTCCTCCTTTTATTATGTCTTAGTATTACATAATTTAACAATATAAATTTATTACACAATAAATCCCATAATAATTCCTATTATAGCTCCAACTATAACTTGAATAGGACTATGACCTAAAACTTCTACCAATTTTTCAGTAACTTGAATTCCTGAAAGTCCTGGTGTTTCAACAATTTTATTTAACAATTTAGCTTGCTTTCCAGCTGCTCTTCTAACACCTGCTGCATCATACATTACAACACATGCAACAATTGTAGCAACTCCAAAACTTGCGGTTTCTATACCCTCATGTCTTCCAATTAAAGTTGCAAGAGATGTAACAATAGCACTATGTGAACTAGGCATACCACCAGCACCCATAATTCTTTTAAAATTTAATTTTTTTGTTTTTACTAGCTCATAAATAACTTTATATGTTTGTATTCCAAACCAAGTTATTATTGGAATAATTAAATATTTATATTCATTTATAAAACTCATATATTTTCTCCCCAAATGTGATTTCACATATTATTTATTTTCATAAATCATTATTTTTTAAAAATCTTCTTCTACTAAACCTTCTTCAGTGTTTACTAAAATACTTATTCTTTTTTCAGCATTTTCTAAGATTTTGCTACATTGTTTAGATAATTTCATTCCTTCTTCAAATTTAAGAACTGATGTATCTAAATCTAAATTATTTTTTTCTAATTCATTTGCAATTTCTTCTAATCTTTTCATTGCATCTTCAAAGCTTATATCTTCTTGTTTTTCCATATTACCTCCAAAAACTTCACTTTTTTTATTGTTATAATGTTAACTATTGTTTTACAGTATTATTTTTTATATCTACTGTATACCATGCTAAATCTCTAGTTGTTTGGCTATCCCTAACAGATACAATATATATATTATTAGATTGTATTTGTTCTATTCTGAAATACACACTATCTGTTGAACCATATTCTTTTTTAGCTAATTCTATTGCTTTTTCTTCATCATTTAATGTTACTTCTTCATTAACAACTTCATTTTTATTTTCTTGATTATTTTCTTGTTCATTATTTACTGTTTCTTCTTTTTTATCAATATCATCAGTATTTTTTTTATCATCATTTTTATTTATACTAGACTGATTATTTGATACATTATTTTGATTATTATTTGCAGTACTATTTGTTTGTTTATTATTGTCTAAATAAATTATAGCTGTATATACAATAACTCCAATAACAGCCACAATAGCTATTGCTAATAACCCTTTTAAAAAATTTCTCATTATCTTTTGCTCCCTTCCAAATTTTTCTATAGTAATTATTTATTCTACTTTAACTCCTACATTACCATCATTAAAACGTAAAACCAATTTATCACCTTTTTCCAACTCTTTAACTGATTTTACAATTTTTCCATCTAATTTAGTAGTTAAACTATATCCTCTTGCTAAAGTTTTTAATGGGCTTAATGTATCTAACTTAGTAATTAATTCAATCATTTTAGTTTTATCATCTTTTACTTTATTAATAATAGAATTATACATTTGTTTTACCTTCATATCTATTAAAACATATTTTTCATTAATATTTATTAAAGGTTCCTTAAAAACTCTAGTTGCCATACACTTTTCATAGCGTAATTTCATAAGTTCAATTTTCTTTTTTAATGAATTTTTCAATCTATTATTGTATTTTTCCAAATCAGATACTATATCTGCAATATTCGGAACTGCAAGTTCTGCTGCTGCTGAAGGTGTTGGTGCTCTTAAATCTGCTACAAAATCTGCTATTGTAAAGTCTGTTTCATGACCTACTGCCGAAATAATAGGAAGTTTTGATTCAAATATGGCATGTGCAACAATTTCCTCGTTAAATGGCCATAAATCTTCTAAAGAACCTCCTCCACGAGCCAATATAATAACATCTGCTAAATTGTGGTTATTCATAATTTTTATAGCTTCTGCTATTTTTTCACTAGCACCTTTTCCTTGAACTGGCACTGGTAAAAGTTTTATATAACAATTTGGATTTCTTCTTGTTGAAACATTTATTATATCTTTTATTACAGAACCTGTATTAGAAGTTAAAACTCCTATACATTTAGGCATTTTAGGTATTTTCTTTTTATATTTTACATCAAAAAATCCCTGTTTTTCTAACTTATTTTTCAATTCTTCATATGCCTTATGTAAGCTTCCCATTCCATCTTCTTGCATTGCTTTACAATATATTTGATAAATGCCATCTCTTTCAAAAACAGAAACTGTACCTAATATAATTACCTTCATTCCATCTTTTGGAATAAAATTTAAATTTGGTGTATATGTTTTAAACATTATACATTTAATTAAAGAATTTTCATCTTTTAATGTAAAATACATATGACCTGTATAATGATGTTTGAAATTTGAAATTTCACCTTTTACTAAAACATTGTTTAAATATTCGTCATTATCAACTTTATTTTTTATGTATTTATTTAAATCTGTAACCGTAATAGGATTATATTCCATTTTAACCTCTTTTCTATTGTAAATTATTTTTCTTTACCACACTTGCTAGTACTCCATTTATAAATGAACTTGATGCATCTTCACCATATTTTTTTGCAAGTTCAACAACTTCATTTATAACAACTTTGTATGGAATATTTTTATAAATCATTTCATAAATTGCTAATTTTAATAACACAATATTAACCTTTGAAATTCTTTCTAATTTCCATTCAGTTTTTAAGTTACCAGATATTTGGTTTAGTATTTCACTTTCATTATCTTTAATATTTTTTATATCTTCACTAATTTGTAATTTAATTTGTTTAGATTTTAATTCAACATCTTGAAAAAATAGTTCTATATTTTCTTCCTCGTAATTTTTTTGAACTTCAAGACTGTACAATAATTTAAAAGTTATTTCTCTTATAGTTGATTTATTCATTTCTTATTTCACCTTTCTATTTATACATACCTATATATTATTTAATTTTTACAATTTATCTACAAAATTTTTAATTTTCTCTTTTACCTCTTCTTTATTATATTGAACATATTTTCCAATATATGCACCACTTATTACAGCTATAATAATTAAAACAACTCTATACAATCCTGTACATGCTAAAACTAGCCCTATAATTATGCCTATTATTGCTCCTAAATTTCTAGAAAAAAAGTTATCATAACCATTCATATACTTTTAAACCTCCTATTCAACAATATTATTTCCAATTTTGTTTTCTTTAGTTTGGTTTTGATTAATTTGAACATTATTTAATTTTATTTTTGCTAATTTACCATCACTTTTTATTGGATATTTTGTGTCTATGTTTTTAATATTAATATTTACCTGATTTACATCTAAATCTGTGCTATTTTTTACAGTCTGTTTTATTTTTGTTTGTATATTTGATGATAATTCTTTTATTACTGTATCTTCTCTTACTAATAAAGTAACAAAAACAGTAATATTATTATTAATATCAAAAATTATTTTTGTTTGGATATCTACAGCTTCTTTAAAACTTTTTACAACATTATTTACTAAATTTTCTATTGTGTCTTTTGATATTAGTAATCTACCATCTTTGTTTTCTAATAATATTCCAGTTTTTATCTCTGCATTTTTCTTATTTTTTGTTGGAAAAAATAAGGATTTTACTGCTAATATAATTGATACAATAGATGTACCTACAATAATTTTAATCGCAGTTTCGTTTTGAATTAGATCTTCCAATAAATTATATATATCTTTTAGTTCTATAATATTAAAAACTACTAAACAACTAATAATAGATATTATTAACATAATAATAGAAAATAATATTAAAGCCATTCTTTCTAATATTTTCATATATAATACCTCCAATTTCACAATAAATAACAGATTTTTTGTTTTTTACATAATATTTTTTTTTACTTTTTTAATAAAAGCACGGTAAATAAAAACTTCCGTGCTTCATCTAAAATTAAAGCATATATTTTATATTGCTTAATTTAATTTTCAGTTTTTATTGTTCAAAATTTTTTGTTTCTTCGTTATTAGTATTATTGTTATTAATATTAACACCTTGAACATGAACATTTACTTCAACTACTTTTAATCCTGTCATAGTTTCAACTGCTTTTTTTACCTTAGTTTGAATTTCATATGCTACATCTGGAATTCTTGTCCCATATTCAACTATAATATTAACATCTATTTTTGTTTCTTTTTCACCAACATCAACTTTAATACCTTTAGCAAGATTTTTTTTACCACTTAAAACTTCTGTAATACCTCCTGCAAATCCTCCTGCCATATTAGCTACACCTTGTATTTCTGAAACAGCAACACCTGCTATTACAGCAACTACATCATCTGCAATTTTAATAGTATTATTTCCTAAAGTAATTTCATCTGTTTGTTGTTCTGTATTTTGCATATTATTTGTTTGATTTTCAACATTAAAATTATTTGTATTATATTCTTCCATTTTTAATACCTCCTATCAAAAACTTGTACATTTTACTTTTATAAGTATACCAATTTTAGAAAATTTTTACAACCTTTTTTATAAAATTTTTGTTTATTGTTACAACCATTTACTGACCAATAACATATCTATATGCCATATTATCACATATTATAATAAACTCTCCTTGTTCACCTTCAATTGTTTCATAAAATAAAATAGGCATTCTAACCTCTTCTTCAATATCTAATAATTGGTCAAAATTTTTAACATCTATAATATTTAAATTATCAATTTCAATTGGACTAACAACTTCTGCTACAATATCTCCATAATTTTTTAATATTCTATTTAATGCAATATCATAATTTGATTTTTGAGTAAATTTAATACATTTTCTAATTGAATCTAAAATTATCATTATAGCAGATAGTACCAATACTCCTCCTATTAAAACAGAAACTTTATTAACTGTTTTAGAACCTGGTATTGTTTCTGTTATTGATTTAGATTCTGCATTTTTAAATTCCTCTTCAACTGTAAATACATCTTCATTCAAATTTAAGTTCAAATTCATAATACCAATCTCAACAACATCATCTTCAACTTCTGGAACCTTTGAATCACTTCTTACAACTAACTTTATCTGTAATGTTGCTACTATTGGAATTTTTAGGTTTTTCTTAAATTCAGCAACTTCATTATTAAATTTTGTAAAATCAATTTTTACATTTTCTTTAACAGAAAAACTAGCTCCTTCATATTCAACTTCTTTAGGTGGAATTAATGTTTCTTTTTTATTCCAAATTGTTCCATCTGAATTTTTTACTTCATCTGCATATTTAACATTAGTTATTGCAACAATTTGATATATGTATTTAGTTTTAGCTTTTTTATTTCCAGATAAAGAATATGAAAAATCCATATTTATCTTATCTACTAAACTAGAAATATATGTTTTATTCATTTCTAAAGTTTGTGTATCAAAATAATTATTTTCAATTAAATCTACCGTATATGTTGCATTTTTACTTATATTATAAGAATATATTAAATTTTGTTTTTCTTCTTTTATATTAAATGATTTAAAAATAATTATAATTCCTAAGAAAAGTATTACTGTACTTATACATATATTTCTTAAAATTTTTTTTGTTTTTCCTTTACTTACATCTATTTTCATTATTACACCTCTTCTTTAGTTGTTATATTTTTATTTTTTGTTATATAGTTATAAATGATTTCATTCCTAATATTTTTTCACTAAACCATACAGATGGATAACCTATATATGGTATATATATTTTTATTTTTCCAATTACTTGTTCTGGATTTACCCAGTTACTATCTGGAGCACCATTATTGTCACCTTGTGTTTGAAAAATAAAATTACCTTCATTATCCTTTTTTATATCAATTATTCTATGTATTACATCACCATTTTTAGATTTATAATGTAATATATCACCAATTTTAAGTTTTTCTAAATCTTTTTGATTAACTTTTACCGAAATAACAACAGCTCCTCTACTAAATGTTGGAACCATACTATATGACATTATAGCTATTGGTTTTGCAGGTAATAACCCTCCTATAAACATAACCACTAATAATAGTAAAATAATTGATGGTATACTTTTTATTGGATTAATTTTTTTCTTTTCTTTTCTAGTTAATCTGCTAGTTTTTATGGTATGTTCATAATTATTATATATAAATAATATTAATGATATTAAAATATCAAATATAGATGTTAAAAACCAATTTAAATCCGGATAAATTGGTAATACAACTTTAAATAATGCAGATGGAATTGAATATGCATATACAAGAAGTGTGCCTCCTGTGATTGCTAAATAACTACAAACACAACCTTTTGCAATTTCAGGTATTATAACAGATGATACATATTCAAATATTTTCTCTCCTGATGAAAACACTGCAAATCCTTCTGTATAATCAAGTCTTAAAACCACAAACACTAATGTAAATAGAATATAATTTATTTTTTTCCTTTGATTATTCATTACTTTTGTTCTTACATAATCTTGAAGAAGAACTAGACCTACAACATAAAATATATTCTTTATCATTACAAAAAATTTTCTGGAGTAAGGACTCCATGAATATCCAAATATTAAACCTGATAAAAAATATAATATATAATATATTATTACTATTATTAATGTAGTTTTTATTTTTTCTTTTTTTCCTTTAAAACGTGTATGGTCGTTTTCTATTGGAATTGCTATAATTGCTAATGCAATCCAAATAATAAAAATTGCTATTCTTGCAGAATCTTGGAAAAAATTTGGTATTACAAAAACAGTTATAGTTAAGCAGCCTATTAAAATCATTAATAATATTATTACATATAATATTATAGCTTTATTTTCTTTTCTCATTTTTGCTTGCCAACTCCCTATTCTTTTGTTTTTATTATTTTTTTATTAATATTAATAAACCATTTAATCTTTAATATTAAATATTTTATGTATATTAATTCACTTTAATATTTTTAACAAAATCAAATAAAAGTACTATTTTAATTGTTCAACAAAAATAGTACTTTTACTAAATAATTACTCGGCTTGTTCATAATTTAATGTAATTGTTGCAGTTTTGGTTTTTGTTTCTGGTATTGTTTTAGCATCTGCATTCCATTTTACTGTTACAGTGTATTTTTTAGTACTACCAGCTACTAATTTGTCATCTTCTTGAGCGTCTATAGTGTATGTTATGTCTGTTGGTGCTGTTGCATTTGCGGCATCTAATCCATCTATATTTGTTATTTTGGCATTTATATTACCTTGGTTTGCAACTGTTACTATATATTGTGCTGACGCACCTGGATATAGTAAATTCACATCAAAATTTGCTGTTGTTGCTGTATATGATGGTGGTGTTTTTGTTTCTGCACCTATCATTTTGCCCTCTTCAATATTAGTAAATAATATTTTCCATTCTGTTGTAATACTTGCTGTTCCATTAATTACTAAAGCTTGAGATAATGCAGCATACCCAACTGCCATTCCAACTATAATTAGTAATAATATAAGTAATATAATATTTTTATTATTCCTTCTAGTGCTCATATATTTTCCCTCCTTAAGGTTTTATTGCTATTATTTTACCATATTGGGAAAAAATAACAATAGTTTTGCAAAAATGTAACACAAATGTAATTTAATTGTAATATTTTTGAAATGTATATTAATTTATATTATTTATTCAAATACAGTAGCAGCATATAATTTATTACCTCTTAAAAAATCACTAATTGGCATTTTTTTTGCATTTTCACCTTGAATTTCTAATACTTTTATATTTGAATCTATTGTTTTTATATATAAACCTTTTTTATCATCTGCAAATAAAATAGTACCAGGATTTAAGTTGTAAAATCTATCTTCATATTCTAATAAATCTGGAAATTCCTCAAATAATTTTTCATTACTTAAAGTTTCTACTTTCCAAAATTTTATTTTCTTTTCCTCTAAATATGAATATGCTCCCATTATTGGGTTTAACCCTCTTACTAAATTTTTTATTTGTATGGCAGTTTGATTTTTCCAATCTATTTTAGACATTTCTTTATTTAACATAGGTGCCATACTAAATTCTTCTGGTTGTTTTTCCCTTGGTGCTGTGCCATCTTCTATTTGTTTTAATGTTTCAACCAAAAGTTTAGCACCTATTTTAGAAAGTCTTTCCCATAACTCACCTGTTGTTTCATTTTCACCTATCTCAACCTCTTGTTTTAAAATCATATCACCAGTGTCCATTCCTTCATTCATATACATTGTAGTAATTCCTGTGGTTTTATCTCCATTTAAAACTGCCCATTGAATTGGAGCAGCCCCCCTATATTTTGGTAATAAAGAACCATGAACATTTATACAGCCCAATCTAGGAATTTCCAACATTTCTTTAGGCAATATTTTTCCATATGCAACAACACAAATAACATCAGGTTTTAAATTTTTTACTTCATTAATAAATTCTACATTTTTTCTTACTTTTTCTGGCTGATAAATTGGTATATTTTTTTCAATTGCAAATTCTTTAACTGGTGAAGCAACCATTTTCATTCCTCTACCTTTTGGTTTATCAACATTAGTAACAACACCCAAGATATTGTATCCATTATTATAAACTTCTTCTAAAGACTCCTTTGCAAAATCTGGTGTTCCCATAAATAATATATTAAGCATTTACACTCCTCCATTTTTTGTTAAAAACTTTTAATCTTTCACAGTTTCAAGTGTTCCAGGAATAATTTTATCCACAAACAAAATTCCATTCAAATGGTCAATTTCATGTGATATAGCTTGTGCCAATAATTCCTTTGACTTTATTTTTCTTTCTTTTCCATCTATATCAAGAGCTTTTACTGTAACTTCAGCAGGTCTTATTATTTTAGCAAATTGATTTGGAAAGCTTAAACAACCTTCCTCTACTTCTTGCTCCCCTTTTTCTTTTATAATTTCTGGGTTTATTAAAACAATTGGTCCTTTATCATCATATAAATCTATTACTACAACTCTTTTTAAAATTCCAACTTGTGGTGCTGCCAAACCTACTCCATTATTTTTATGCATTGTTTCAATCATATCTTCCACTAACTCTTTTATTTTTTCATCTACTTTTTCTACTGTTCTAGATTTTTTTCTTAGAACTTCATCTCCATTTTTTCTTATATTTCTTATTGCCATTTTTCACCATTCCTTCTTTTTTGAAAAAGAAAATATTTTCCTTTTTCATTTTTTATAACATATTATTTGGATTTACATCAATAATCATACTAACAGAAGAGCTTTTTTTACCTAAGATTTCGTTATTACATTTATTTAATATATCTATAATATCTTCTCCAAATTTGCATTTTATAATTATTCTCCACCTAAATTTATTTTTTATTCTATCAATTGGTGCAGGAACTGGTTTATAAAGCATTATAGGTATATTTTCAGTTTCAATTTTATTTTTTAAATATTCATGAATCTGCTTGCTAACTTTAATTATATCATTTTCATTTTCCGAACTAAATCCAAGCACTATTATATCACAAAAAGGTGGATATTTCAATTGTTTTCTTAATTTAGCCTCCAAATTATAAAATAATTTATAATCTTGTTTTTTAGAAAATTCTATACTGAAATTATCTGGATTATATGTTTGAATAATAACATTTCCTTCATCTTTTTCTCTACCTGCTCTTCCGTGCTACTTGTGTTAATATTTGAAAAGTTTTTTCACTTGCTCTGTAATCATCTATATTTAAATTAGTATCAGCTGCAATTACTCCAACTAATGTTACATTGGGAAAATGATGTCCTTTAACAACCATTTGAGTTCCTATTAAAATATCTATATTCTCATTTTTAAATTTATTTAAAATTTCTTCATGTGAATTTTTCTTTGTAACTGTATCTACATCCATTCTAATTGTTGAAGCTGTTGGAAACATTTTATTTATTTCTTCTTCTAATTTTTGTGTACCTGTTCCAAAATACCTAATATTATTGCTTTTGCAATCAGGGCAAACTGTTAAAGCATTACATTCATACCCACAATAATGACATTTTAATTTATTTTGTTTTATATGATATGTCATTGTTATATTACAATTTTTACACTTTGCTGTATATCCGCAATCTCTGCACATTATAAATGTTGAATATCCTCTTCTATTTAAAAATAAAATTGTTTGTTTTTTTGCTTGTAAGTTTTTTTCAATGGCTTCATATAATTTTCTACTTATCATGCTTCTATTTCCATTTGCAAGTTCTTGTTTTAAATCAACAACTTCAACATTTGGTAAACTAGAATTATTTGCTCTTTTTGTTAATTCTAATAATTCTATATCTCCTTTTAAAGCCCTGTAATATGTATCCATATCAGGTGTTGCACTACCATATACAATTGGAATATCATATTTTTTTCCTAGATATCTTGCAACATCTTTTACATTATATCTTGGTGACATTTCAGATTTATAAGAACTATCATGTTCCTCATCAATTATAATAATTCCCAAATCATTTACAGGTGCAAACATTGCAGACCTTGCACCAATAACTATTTTAGCCTTTCCTGATTTAATTTTATACCACTGGTCATATCTTTCACCTACTGATAATTTACTATGTAAAACAGCAATATTATCTTGGCCAAATCTAGCAATAAACCTATCTACAGTTTGTGGTGTTAATGAAATTTCAGGTACTAGCATTATACTTGACTTTCCTTCATTTAAAACCTTTTGTATTAACTGTAAATACACCTCTGTTTTTCCGTGAGCCGAGTAACTCCGTAAAGTAAAAATTCTGAATTCATGTAATCATCAATTGCATTTTCTACCATATTATAAGCATACTGTTGTTCATCTGTTAAATTTAAATTATAATTTTTTTCAATAACCTTATGTAAAAATGGATTTCTCTCAATTTGTTTTTCATAAATTTCTACATATCCATTTTTTTCTAAAGTTTTTATAATTGCTTTTGATACTTCTGTTAAACTTTCTAATTCATTAATTAAAACATCATCATTATCTATTAAAAACTTTAAAACCTTTATTTGTTTTTCAGATTTTAAAATTTTATTTTCAATATCATCATTTATCTCTATTTCATTTTTTAATAATCTAACACTATTTAAAGATTTTTCCTTAACCCTTTTTTCAACATCTTTAGTACCTGTTCCTGGAGGCAACATTAATTTTATACAATCTGATATATTGCAAAAATATCTATGTGCCATCCATTTGGCAAGTTCTACTTTTGGTGTATCTATGAAGTCTTTTTCTTCAACTGCTGATATATCTTTTACTTCAAATTCACTTGATTCTTTTATATTTACAACAAAACCTTCTTCTAGTTTTTTTATGTTGCCGAACTTTACTAATACTCTGCTTCCGATGTTTACCTTTTCTTCCATTTCAAATGGAATGTTATAATCGAAAGTTCTGTTTAAGTTTTTTACATTACTATTTATAATAACTTCTGCTATCATTTTTTCTCCTTGATTTTTTCATAACATTTTTTATATTACAAGCTCAATTTTAGCATATATAATGTGTTTTTTCAATTAAATATACAGTTTTAAAAATTTTCCTTACTTTTCATGGCAACATTTTATTAATTTTTACAATATTCTACATTTATATTAAAAAAATATAAGATTACCTAAAGTAACCTTATATTTTTTATATATTAAAACTCAGTTTTCTTATTTTGTAACTCATGTTTTATAATATCCATAATTATATCAACTGTTTTATCTAAATCATTATTTTTTAAAACATAATCATACATACCTATTTTAGATTCTTCATAATCGAATCTATTCAAACGTAAAGTAATTTCTTTCAAATCTGGAGTTGATGTTCTTTTTTCTAGTCTTTTTCTTAAAATTTCTTTTGGTACACGTAAAAATATTGTAATAACTTTAGTGTCATTTTTTAAGATATCTATTAAATTCTCTGTACCGTTAACATCCATATCTTTTACTATTATTTTTCCGCTTGCTATTTTTTCATTCATAAGTTTTCTTGAAGTTCCGTAATAATGTTCATGATGAATATTGTATTCATAAAATTCATTATTTTTAATCATTTCTTCAAATTCTTGTGTAGTAACAAAATTATATATTACACCTGGTTTTTCACCTTCACGTGGTTTTCTATCTGTGTAAGATGGTAAAGATTCTACATTTTCCATCCTTTTTATTAATTCTTTTTTTATTGTATCTTTTCCTGCTCCTGATACTCCAGATAATAATATTAACATATTTTCACCTTACCTTCTGCTATTTCGTCTGCTGCCAATGAAACCGGTGAAACATCATCAACATCTGTTAATACTTCACTTCCTTCTGCTATTTGTCTTGCTCTTTTTGAAGTAGCTATTACTAGTTTAAATCTGTTTTCTGTTTTTGTAAGTAATTCTGTAACTGTTGGTTTTACTATCATATTATACACATCCTTTCTTTATTTTTTATAAACATAACATTTATTCAATATTTTGAATTTGCTCTCTTATGTCTTCCATTATAGTTTTTATATCTATAGCTAAATTAGTTATTTCTAGTTTTACTGATTTTGAAGCTATAGTATTAGTTTCTCTGTTCATTTCTTGAACTAAAAAATCTAATTTTTTACCTATGGCGTCTTTTGTTTCTAATAAATTTTTGAACTGCATTATATGACTTTTTAACCTTGTTAGTTCTTCTTCAATTGAACATTTATCTGCATATATTACAATTTCTTGTGCTATTCTTGTTTCATCTATAATTTCTGTTCTTAGAATTTCTTTAATTCTTTCTTTTAATTTTACTACATATTCTTCAATTAGTCCAGTAGAAATTTCAAAAATATCATTAACTTTTTTATCTACATTACAAATTCTTTCAAATAAATCCTGTTTTATTTTTTCACCTTCTATTTCACGCATTTTCACGAAATTTTGAATAGCATTTGCAGTACATTTTTCTAATTCATTCCAAATTATTTCACTATCATCATCATTTATTTTTATTTGCAACACATCTGGCATTTTGAATATTTCTATAATATTAATATCATTTTTAATTCCAGTTTCTAAAGCAATTTCATTTACTTGATTTATATAACTTTTTGCTAATTCTTTATTAATAATAATATCTTTCCCTTCATTACTGAAATTATTAAATGTAATAAAAACATCTATTTTTCCTCTTGCAATATTATTTGATAACATCTTTTTTATTTTTTCTTCATAACAGCTAATGTTTCTTGGCATTTTTATATTAATATCACAATATTTATGGTTAACTGATTTTATCTCTACTATGTATTCTCTTAAATTTTCTTCTAATTTACTTCTTCCAAAACCTGTCATACTTTTCATATAAATTTACCTCTATTTTTTTACAATTTCTTTTATATCATTATTATCTTTTTTATATTTTTTTACCCTTTTAATTGAAAAAATAATTATTTTTAGTATATAATATCCCAAAATTCCATATAATATAAGTTTTACTATATTATTAAAATTCATAAAATACATTTTTTGCACATATATTAAACATAAACTCGAACACCCTAAAGTTAATATTTCCATAGAGCTTAAAGCAATAGAAAGACTATCTTTTTTATATGCATTTTCTAATATAAGTATTCCAATTATAGCAATACATAGTGTAATAATTTTCAGGTCATTTTCAAATATAGAACTTTCTATATTTTTATTTCCCATGATTAATAATACTAAATATATTATCATTGAAATTGCTATATAAACATTTGTTAATATAAATTTAATTAATGTTTGTTTTTGTTCTTTATTTATTTTATTTTGTATAGCTTCTTTTATTTGTTTTAAAGTAACAGTTTCTGGTTCTTTTGTTTTTGTAGCTTTTTCTAAATTATTAATATTTTTTATATTATTTGAATTTTTATTTTTTGAAGTTATATTATTTTCTAATTTTTTTTCAATTTTACCCATATTAACTTTCATTCCTTTCAAATTCATACATAATAACACTTAACATAGCTAAACTCACAGTTTCTGTTCTTAAAATTCTACTTCCTAAACTTATAACTTTTGCACCATATTGTTGCATATGCATTACTTCTGAAATGTCAATTCCCCCTTCTGGACCAACTATCACTGCTATTTTAATATGAGTATAATTTTTATACTGTTTTAAAACTGTTTTTAAAAATACTTCTTTTTCATTTTCATAACATAATAATACTAAATCATATTCATCAAATTTGTTTGAAATTTCATTTATATTTTTTATATTGTCAATTATAGGTATAATATTTCTACCACTTTGTTTTGCCGCTACTTCAGCTATTTTATTCCAACGTTCTACTTTTTTTATTTTATCTTTATTATCTAATTTAACAACACATCTTTTCATTTCAACAGGAATAATTTTTTTTACTCCTAATTCGACAGATTTTTGTATTATTAATTCCATTTTATCTGATTTCGGTAAACCTTGAAATATATCAACTTCAACATTTGATTCTGCATTTGACTTTATTTTTTCTAAAATATTACAAATAACTTCTGTTTTAGAAATATTTGTAATATTTGCAATATAGTTTTCCTGTGTTTCTATATTGCAAATATTTATTAAATCATTTTTTTTCATTCTTAAAACATTAGAAATGTGATTTACATCTTCACCATTTATAGTAACTTTTCCATTATCAATTTGGTCATTTTTTACAAAAAATTTTGGCATTTTATTCTCCATTAATTTATTTTTTGAATTACATTATATGTACTCATTATATTATTTATTCAATTCCTCAATAAACATTTTATTAAGCATTCCTGGATTTGCTTTTCCTTTAGTTTCTTTCATTGCCTGACCTACCAAAAATCCAATAGCTTTATCTTTTCCGCCTTTATAATCTGCTACAGATTGTGGGTTTGCTGCAATTATTTTTGAAACAACTTCTTTGATAGCTCCTTCATCAGAAATTTGAATCCATCCATTTTCTTTTATTATTATTTCTGGATTTCTTGGATTTTCAAATAATTCTGAAATTACTTTTTTAGCTATTGCTGAACTTATTGTTCCTTTTTCTATTAATTCAACTACTTTTGCAAGTTCTTCTGAACCAAATGGAATTTGATCTGGTTCCATTTCTTTTTCATTTATAATTCTAGATATATCAGACAATATCCAGTTTGCTACAGCTTTAGCATTTCCACATTTGCTTTGAGCACCTTCAAATAAATCTGATAAATATTTTGATGCTGTTAAAAGATTTGCATCTTTTTCAGATAATCCAAATTCTCCCATATATCTTGCTTTTCTGCTTTCTGGTAATTCTGGCAAACTATTTTTTACATTTTCAATATATTCCTCAGATAATCTAATTGCAACTAGGTCTGGATCTGGGAAATATCTATAGTCTTGTGCATCTTCTTTATCTCTCATTTGAAATGTTTTTCCAGATACATCATCCCATCTTAATGTTGTTTGTTCCACAACTCCACCTTCATCTAATAAATCCATTTGTCTTACTGCTTCATATTCTATTGCTCTAACTATTGATCTAAAAGAGTTCATATTTTTCATTTCAGTACGTGTACCAAATTCTGTTGTTCCTTTTTTTCTAACTGAAACATTGACATCAGCACGTAATGAACCTTCTTGCATTTTGCAGTCTGATACTTCTATATACTCAAGTATTGATTTTATTTTTCTTAAATATTGTTCTACTTCTTTAGAAGTACGTAAATCTGGTTCTGAAACTATTTCTATTAATGGTACACCCGCTCTATTTAAATCAACTAAGCTTCCTTGCCCAAATTCATTATGATTTAGTTTTCCAGCATCTTCTTCTATATGAATTCTTGTTAATCTTATTTTCTTTTTATTTCCTTCGTCATCTTCTATTTCAACATAACCATGTTCACATAAAGGTTTATCAAATTGAGATATTTGATATGCTTTTGGTAAATCTGGATAAAAATAATTTTTTCTATCGTTTTTGCTGTCTCTTGATATTTCACAATTTGTTGCTAAACCTGCCTTTACTGCATATTCAACAACCTTTTCATTTAAAACTGGAAGTGTTCCTGGCATTGCCATACAAATTGGACAACAATGTGTATTAGGTTCACCACCAAATTCTGTAGGACATGAACAAAATATTTTTGTTTTTGTGCTAAGTTCAGCATGTACTTCTAGTCCCATTACTATTTCATAATCACTTCTTGACATGTGTTTATCATTCCTTTCTTAAAAATTTTTCTATTTACAAAAGCTAGGTTTAAAGTTTTCTCTAAATTTCGTTGCTTGCTCATATGTATATGCTGCATTTAAAATTTTACTTTCTTCAAATCTGTTTCCTATTAATTGCATACCAATTGGCATTCCTTTGCTATCTACACCACAAGGTATTGAAATACCTGGCAATCCAGCAATATTTACTGAAACAGTACAAATATCTGCTAAATACATTTCTAATGGATTATTAGATCTTGTACCAACCTCAAATGCTACTGTTGGTGATGTTGGTGTTAATATAACATCATATTTTTCAAATGCTTTATCAAATTCTTGTTTTACTAATGTACGAACTTGTTGAGCTTTTTTATAATATGCATCATAATATCCTGAACTTAAAACATATGTACCAAGAATAATTCTTCTTTTAACTTCTTCTCCAAATCCTTCACTTCTTGAATTTCTATATATATCTTTTAAATTTTCATAGTTTTTAGTTCTGTATCCATAACGAATTCCATCAAATCTACCTAAGTTTGAACTTGCTTCAGCACACGCAATTATATAATATGTAGCTAGTGCATATTCAGCTATATCTAATGAAAATTCTTCTACTTGTGCACCTAATTCTTTATATTTTTCTATAGCTTCATTTAATTTATTTTTTACTTCTTCATTTATACCTTCAGCAAAAAACTCCTTTGGAACTCCTATTTTCATTCCTTTTACATCATTTTTTAATGCTTTTGTATAATCTTGTTTTGGCATATCTAAAGATGTTGTATCTTTTTCATCATGTCCAACTAATACATTTAATAAAATAGCACTATCTGTAACATCTTTTGTGATTGGTCCTATTTGATCTAATGATGATGCAAATGCAACTAATCCATATCTTGATACTAAACCATATGTTGGTTTTAATCCAACTACACCACAAAATGCTGCTGGCTGACGAATTGAACCACCTGTATCGCTTCCTAATGCCCATGGTACTAAATTTGCTGCTACTGCTGCTGCTGAACCACCTGATGAACCACCTGGTACAGTGTTTAAATTCCATGGGTTACGAGTTTTTGCCAATGCAGAATATTCTGTTGAAGCTCCCATTGCAAACTCATCCATGTTTAATTTTCCTAAATTTATAATTCCTTCTTCATTTAACTTTTCAACAACTGTTGCATCATATGGTGCAATAAAATTTTCCAACATTTTAGAAGCACATGTAGTTTTTACACCTTTTGTGCACATATTATCTTTTATTCCTATTGGAATACCTGCTAATTCTGAAGTTAATTCTCTATTATTCACTTTTTCTTCAATCTCTTTTGATTTTTCTATAGCTTCATTAGTTAATGTTGTTATAAAGCTATTTACATCTTTTTCTTTTTCATTAATTCTATCTACATAAGCTTTTGTTATTTGACTTATTTTCAATTCTTTGCTTTTTATTTTTTCTTGTAACTCATGAACTGTAAGTTCTGTAATTTCCATTAAAATTCCTCCCATCTATCTTTATAAAAATTATATTACTTTAGGAATTTTAAACATTCCTCTTTCTTGTTCTGGTGCATTTTGTAATAAAATATCTCTATCACCAAAATTCTTAATTTCATCTTTTCTAAAAACATTAAAATTACTATTGGCACCTATTGTTTCGTTTAATCCTTCAACTGGTGCATTATTTACTATATTGGCAAAATTTAAAATATCTTGTAAATGAAGTATGTATGTATCTAACTCATCTTCCTTTATATTTAAATTTGCAAGTTTTGCAATATGCAAAATTTCTTCTCGTGACACCTTCATAATATTCAACTCCTCTTTTTGATTTTTGTGATTAATTATACCTCTTTTTTGTTAAAAGTACAAGCTTTTAATTTGTTTCAATTAATTTTCTTAATTCATCTTCTGTAAATAAATATTTTTTATTACAAAAATGACAAATTAATTCCGCTTTTTTATCTTTTTCAATAATATCGCATAATTCTTCCCTTCCTAATGAGATTAAACTTCTTTCGATTTTTTCTTTTGAACAATTGCATTCATATTTTGGAATATCATTATCTTCAAAATACATTAAATTTTTATCACCTGTTACTTCTTCTGCAATTTCTACTAATTCTTTTCCATCACTAAGCATTTTGCTTATACTATCTGCATTTTTTAATGCTTGTTCTATTTTTTGTATTTCTTCTTCTCCTGCATCAGGCATTAATGTTATTAAATACCCACCTGCTGACTTTACACCATCTTTATTCACTAAAACTCCAAGTGCAACAACAGTAGGTGTTTGTTCAGATGTTGCGAAATAGTTTGTAAAATCTTCTGCAATTTCACCAGATATTATTGGTGTCATTCCTATATATGGTTCTTTTAACCCTATATCTTTTATTATGTATATCATTCCTTTATTTCCAACTGCTTCACCAACATTTATTTTCCCATTTAGCGGATTTAGAGGTAATTCTAATTGTGGATTTGATACATATCCTTTTACATTCCCATTATTATCTGAAACAGCTGTTATGTTTCCTATTGGTCCATTTCCTTTTATTTGTGTAGTGATTGTACCTTTTTCTTCTTTCATTTCTTTTCCCATCAAACTTGTAATTGTTAGTACCCTTCCTAATGTAGCTGTAGCAGTTGGGCTTAAATCATGTATTTTTCGTGCTTCTTCTACTATGTTAGTTGAATTTATACATCTTATATTAACTTTTCCGTTGTATGCTAAACATCTTATTATTTTATCACTTTGCATTAATATCTATCTCCTTGTACTTTATTTTTACCTAGTAAATATAACATATTTTGCTATACTTAACAAGTTTTTATTTGGCAATATTATTGATTATTTTGTTGGTATTTAACGTTTTTTATTGTAGAGTAGCCAAAAATATTAAACTGTAAAATATTTTACATAAAAATTTTAACTGTCAATAATTTAGGAAAATTTCACTAAAAAGTATAGCTTATTTTAGTTGCAAAAATTTCACCTATGTACAATCTT
>CAKPDY010000013.1 GCA_934149165.1 uncultured Clostridia bacterium
GAAAATTTGACGAAAAAAACAAGCTTTTTCAATGCTTAATCGACTTTTTTTATATTTGAACTGTTAAATTCCCGAGTAGGACCAGATGGAATTACAAGATTTCATGGAAGACCAATATAAAAAAATTTTAAAACAATCCAGAAACAATTGACAAGCTTTCTAGTTTTATAGTATAATAAAAATGTATAATTTTACAAAAAATATTTAGTAGAATAGAAACAAGAGAGAAAAATAATTTAATTCTAAAAGAGTGTTGGCAATTTTAAGAAAATATGTCAGCATATCTTTTTGTCGTTTTTTAACACTAAGTTATGTTAATTTAAAAAAGAGGAATTACTATAAAAAAACTTATAATAAAAGAAGTCTTGGGGGCAGAAAGCTAATTTTATTATAATTAATTTTTTATAAGTTAAGAGGGACTTTTTTAAATAAAATATATATTTTTTCTGCTTAATTTTTTATAGGGGTGATTTTAAATTGGTTAAAGATGTAAAACACGAAAAATGCGTTCGTAAAAGTTTTGCAAAAATCGGTGATTCAATAGAAATTCCAAATCTTATTCAAGTACAAAAAGATTCATATGATTGGTTCATCGAAGAAGGTCTAGGAGAAGTATTAAAAGATATTTCACCTATTATTGATTATTCTGGAAATTTAGTTCTTGAATTTTTCGATTATTATATGGAAGAAAAAACAAAATACACAGTTGAAGAAGCAAAAGAAAGAGATGCAACATACTCAACAAGATTACATGTAAAAGTAAGACTTATAAACAGAGAAACAGGTGAAATAAAAGAACAAGAAATTTATTTAGGTGATTTTCCACTAATGACAGATAGTGGAACATTTGTAATAAATGGTGCAGAAAGAGTTGTAGTAAGCCAATTAGTTCGTTCACCAGGATGTTATTATGCAAAAGATTTTGACAAAACAGGTAAACGTATATACACATCAACAGTAATGCCAATACGTGGAGCATGGATTGAATATGAAACAGACTCAAATGACATTATAAATGTTAGAGTAGATAGAACAAGAAAATTACCAGTAACATGTTTGTTAAGAGCAATAGGTGTAAATACAGACCAAGAAATTATAGAGCTTTTTGGAGAAGATGAAAAAATAATGGCAACAATAAATAAAGATGCAATAAAAAATCCAGATGAAGCTTTAATAGAAATTTACAAAAAATTAAGACCAGGAGAACTTCCAACTGTTGATGCAGCAAGAAACTTATTTAATGGATTATTCTTTGATTCAAGAAGATATGACTTAGCTAAAGTTGGTAGATACAAATTCAATCAAAAGTTAAGTTTAGCAACAAGAATTACAGGAAAAGTAGCATTTTCTGATATAATAGACCCATCAACTGGAGAGTTATTGGTAGAAAAAGATACAGTAATTTCAGAAGAAGTTGCTAGAAATATACAAAATACAGGAATAAACATTGTTGATGTAAAAGTTAATGATAAAAAAGTAAGAGTTATAGGAAATGGAACAGTAAATATTCATAATTTTGTAACTAATGTAGATATAAGTTCATTACACTTTAAAGAAGATGTTAATTATGAAGTATTAAAATCTATACTTGATACAACAGATGAAAAAGATTTACTAAAAGTTTTAAAAGAAAGATATGAAGAATTAGTACCAAAACATATAACAAATGAAGATATTATAGCATCTATAAGCTATTTATTAAATTTGGAATATGATATAGGGGAAATAGATGATATAGACCATTTAGGAAATAGACGTATTAGATGTGTTGGTGAATTATTACAAAATCAATTTAGAATTGGTTTAACAAGGCTTGAAAGAGCAGTTCGTGAAAGAATGACTACACAAGACTTAGATGTAGTAACACCACAAACATTAATTAATACAAAACCAATAACTTCATCAATTAGAGAGTTTTTTGGAAGTTCACAATTATCACAATTTATGGATCAAACAAACCCACTTTCAGAATTAACTCATAAAAGAAGAATTTCAGCATTAGGACCTGGTGGTTTAACTCGTGAAAGAGCTGGATTTGAAGTTAGAGATATTCACCATACACATTATGGAAGATTATGTCCAGTAGAATCTCCAGAAGGACCAAACATTGGTCTTATATCAGCACTTTCATGTTTTGCAATTATAAATGAATATGGATTTATTGAAACACCATATAAAAAAGTTGATAAAGAAACAGGAAAAGTTACAGATATAATTGAATATATGTCTGCAGATGTTGAAGATAAATATATTATTGCTATGGCATCAGAACCATTAGATGAAGAAGGAAGATTTGTAAATTCTAGAGTAAGGGTTAGATATAATGATGATATAACAGAAGTTGACCGTGAATTAGTTGATTATGTAGATATTTCACCAAAACAATTAGTTTCTGTAGCAGCAGCAATGATTCCATTCTTAGAGCATGATGATGTTAAGCGTTCATTAATGGGGTCAAACATGCAACGTCAAGCGGTTCCATTATTAATGCCAGAACAACCAATAGTAGGGACAGGCATTGAATATAAAGCTGCAAAAGATTCTGGAATAACAGTAACAGCTAAAAATGAAGGTATAGTTGAAAAAGTAACAGGTGATGAAATTAAAGTTAGAACAAAATCAGGAACTTTAGATACATATAAATTACGTAAATTTAAAAGAACAAATGGTGGTACTTGTATAAACCAAAGACCAGTTGTAACAAGAGGAGAAAAAGTAAAAGAAGGAGAAATATTAGCAGATGGACCTTCTACAAAAAACGGAGAAATGTCCCTTGGTAAAAATGTTTTAATAGCATTTACAACATGGGAAGGTTATAACTATGAGGATGCTGTATTAATTAGTGAAAGATTAGTAAAAGAAGATGTTTATACATCAATACATATTGAAGAATATGATTGTGAATGTCGTGATACAAAATTAGGACCTGAAGAAATAACACGTGATATACCAAACGTTGGTGATGATAGCTTAAAAGACTTAGATGAAGATGGTATAATAAGAATAGGTGCAGAAGTAAGACCTGGAGATATATTAGTTGGTAAAGTTACACCAAAAGGTGAAACAGAATTAACAGCAGAAGAAAGATTATTACGTGCTATATTCGGAGAAAAAGCTAGAGAAGTTAGAGATACATCACTTCGTGTACCACACGGTGAAGCTGGAACAATAGTAGATGTAAAAATATTTACTAGAGAAAATTCAGATGAATTAGGACCTGGTGTAAATCAAGTAATAAGATGTTATATAGCAACAAAAAGAAAAATATCAGTTGGAGATAAAATGGCTGGACGTCATGGTAACAAAGGTGTTATTTCAAGAATATTACCAGAAGAAGATATGCCATTTCTACCAGATGGTACACCAGTTGATATAGTACTTAATCCACTTGGTGTTCCTTCACGTATGAACTTAGGTCAAGTTCTAGAAGTTCACTTAGGAATGGCAGCAAGAGCATTAGGCTGGAAAGTTGCAACACCAGTATTTGATGGAGCAAAATCATATGAAATAGAAGATTTACTAGAACAAGCAGGGTTAAGAAGAGATGGAAAAACTGTTCTATATGATGGAAGAACAGGTGATGCATTTAAAAACCCAGTTACAGTTGGTGTAATGTATATGTTAAAACTTCACCACTTAGTAGATGATAAAATACATGCTCGTTCAACTGGACCATATTCATTAGTTACACAACAACCTTTAGGTGGTAAAGCTCAATTTGGTGGACAACGTTTTGGTGAAATGGAAGTTTGGGCACTTGAAGCTTATGGTGCAGCTTATACATTACAAGAAATGTTAACAGTAAAATCTGATGATGTTGTGGGAAGAGTAAAAACATATGAAGCTATTGTAAAAGGCGAAAATGTTCCTGAACCAGGAGTACCAGAAAGCTTTAAAGTTCTTATAAAAGAATTACAATCATTAGGATTAGATATACGTTTATATTCTAATGATAATGTTGAATTAGAGTTAAAAGAACACATTGAAGATGGAATTGACTTTAATTTAGATAAAGACAAAAAAATAGAAGAAGAAGTAATAGATGAATCTGAGTTAGAAGATAATTATATTGAAGCAGATGAAGATTTTGATGAAGATTCTATATTTGAAACTTTAGATGATGAAGCAGATGATTTAATGATTTTTGATAATGATTTAGCAGAAGATAATATCTATAATGAAGAAGACGAAATTTAGTTTTAAAAATAATAATTGAATAACAATGTTTAGTACATATTTTAAACATCATAATAAATTGTACAGCAGAGAGGTTTGAAATAAGGAAAAATATTAATGTATAGTGGAAACTTTAAATAAAAAAGATTCCACTATACAAATAAAAATTGGAAAAACACCCAAAATAATGTGTTATAAAAATAAGAAGGGGGTTCCATTTTAATGGATGAATTAGAAGTTTTTGATAAGATTAAAATAGGATTAGCATCAGATGAAAAAATAAGAGAATGGTCTAAAGGTGAAGTAAAAAAACCAGAAACTATAAATTATAGAACTTTAAAACCAGAAAAAGATGGTCTATTTTGTGAAAGAATATTTGGACCTACAAAAGACTGGGAATGTCATTGTGGAAAATATAAAAGGGTAAGATATAAAGGTATTGTTTGTGACAGATGTGGTGTTGAAGTTACAAAATCAAAAGTAAGAAGAGAAAGAATGGGTCATATTGAACTTGCAGCTCCAGTTGCACATATATGGTATTTTAAAGGAATTCCAAGTAGAATTGCTTTATTATTAGATGTTTCACCACGTAACTTGGAAAAAGTTATTTATTTTGCTTCATATATTGTAACAGATAAAGGTGATTCTGGGTTAATGAAAGCTCAAGTTTTAACAGAAAAAGAATATCATGAAGCAATTGAAAAATATGGAAAAGGTTCTTTTAAAGCTGAAATGGGAGCAGAAGCTATATACAAATTACTAAAAGAGGTAGATTTAGAAAAATTATCAGAAAGTCTAAAAAAAGAACTTAGTAAAGCTAGTGAGCAAAAAAGAGCTAAAATAGTAAAAAGATTAGATACAGTAGAATCATTTAGATTATCAGAAAATAAACCAGAATGGATGATTATGAATGTTGTACCAGTTATTCCACCAGAATTAAGACCAATGGTTCAATTAGATGGTGGTAGATTTGCCACATCAGATTTAAATGATTTATATAGAAGAGTTATAAACAGAAATAACAGATTAAAAAGATTATTAGAATTAGGTGCACCAGAAATAATTGTAAGAAACGAAAAACGTATGTTACAAGAATCTGTAGATGCATTAATAGATAATGGAAGACGTGGAAAACCAGTTACAGGTGCTGGAAATAGACCATTAAAATCATTATCAGATATGTTAAAAGGAAAACAAGGTAGATTCCGTCAAAACTTACTTGGAAAACGTGTTGATTATTCTGGACGTTCAGTTATCGTTGTAGGACCTGAATTAAAAATTTATCAATGTGGTCTTCCAAAAGAAATGGCAATTGAATTATTTAAACCATTTGTTATGAGAGAATTAGTAGGTAGAGGAATTTCACATAACATTAAAAGTGCAAAAAGAATGGTAGAAAAATTAAAACCAGAAGTATGGGATATGTTGGAATATGTAATTAAAGATCACCCAGTAATGTTAAACCGTGCTCCAACACTACATAGACTTGGTATTCAAGCATTTGAACCAGTATTAGTTGAAGGTAGAGCAATAAAACTTCACCCATTAGTATGTACAGCATTTAATGCTGACTTCGATGGTGACCAAATGGCTATTCACGTACCATTATCACCAGAAGCACAAGCAGAAGCAAGATATTTAATGCTTTCAGTAAATAACTTGTTAAAACCACAAGATGGTAAACCAGTTACAGTACCAACACAAGATATGATTTTAGGTGCATATTATTTAACAATGGAAGTTGAAGGAGAACCAGGTGAAGGAAATTACTTTGCATCACCTGAAGAAGCAATAATTGCTTATGAAAATAAAGATTTAGGAATGCATGCTAAAATTAAAGTTAAAATATTTAAAAATATTAATGGAGAAGAAAAAATAGGAACAGTTGAAACTACTGTTGGTAGATTAATATATAATGAAGGAATTCCACAAGATTTAGGATTTGTAGATAGAAGTAAACCAGAAAATATGTTTGAACCAGAAATTAATTTTACAGTTACTAAAAAGAATTTAGGAAAAATAATTGCTAAATCAATAAATACACATGGTTTAAGTGAAACAGCAATATTACTAGATTATATTAAATCAACAGGTTATAAATATTCAACAATTGGTGCAATTACTGTATCAGTTAGTGATGTTAAAGTACCAGAAGCTAAGAAAACAATTCTTGAAGAGGCAAATAAACAAATTGATACAATCAGAAAACAATACAAACGTGGTTTAATAACAAATGATGAAAGATATAACGCAGTTATCAAAGTATGGAGTAAAGCAACAGATGATGTTAAAGATGCAATGAAAGATAACTTTGAAAAATTAAACCCAGTTTATATGATGTCTGAATCTGGAGCAAGACGGAAACCTAGACCAATTAAAACAAATTGCAGGTATGCGTGGACTTATGGCAAGTACAACAGGTAAAGCAGTAGAAGTACCAATTACATCATGCTTTAGGGAAGGTTTAAGTGCTATTGAATACTTTATAGCTGCCCATGGTGCTCGTAAAGGACTTTCAGATACAGCCTTAAGAACAGCCGATTCAGGATACTTAACAAGAAGATTGGTTGATGTTGCACAAGATATTATCGTAAGAGAACATGATTGTGGAACACATGAAGGAATTGAAGTTGAAGATATTAAAGATGGAAACCAAATAGTTGAAAAATTAGAAGAAAGATTAGTTGGTAGATATCCATTAGAAGACATAATAAATCCAAAAACAAAAGAAATAATAGTAGATACAAATACAATGATAACAGATGCTATTGCAGAAAAAATTATTGCAGCTGGTATTGAAAAAGTTAAAGTACGTTCAGTAATTGGATGTAGAACAAAACATGGTGTATGTAGTAAATGTTATGGTATGGGATTAGCAACAAGAGAAGAATCAAAAATTGGAGAATCTATAGGTATTATAGCTGCTCAATCAATTGGTGAACCTGGTACACAGCTTACAATGAGAACTATTCACTCTGGTGGTGTTGCCGGTGTTGCAGATATTACACAAGGTCTTCCAAGGGTTGAAGAATTATTTGAAGCTAGAAAACCAAAGGGATTAGCTGTTATTACAGAAATAGATGGTATAGTAAAAATATCTGAAGAAAAAAATAGAAAAGAAGTTATAATTAAAGGTTCAAATGAAGCTAAAAATTATTTAATACCTTTCGGATCTAAATTAAAAGTTAGAGAAGGAGACGAAGTTAAAGCAGGTGATCCATTAACAGAAGGTTCAATAAATCCTAATGAGATATTAGCAATAAAGGGACCAGAAGGTGTATTTGAATATTTAGTTCAAGAAGTTCAAAGAGTTTATAGAAACCAAGGTGTTGATATAAATGATAAACATATTGAAGTTATAGCAAGACAAATGCTTAAAAAGGTAAGAGTAGAAGATAATGGAGATACAGCAATGTTTGCAGGTTCTTTAGTTGATATGCATGATTTTGAAGATGAAAATAACAGAGTTATTGCAGAAGGAAAAACTCCAGCTAAAGGTAAACGTGTATTACTTGGAATTACAAAAGCATCACTTGCAACAGAAAGTTTCTTATCTGCTGCTTCATTCCAAGAAACTACAAGAGTATTAACAGAAGCTGCTATTAAAGGTAAAGTTGATGAATTAATTGGATTAAAAGAAAACGTTATAATTGGTAAATTAATACCAGCAGGTACTGGTATGGCACAATATCAAGCTACAAAAATCAAAACTGAATTAGATGAAGAGTTTAATGATTATGACAATAATGATGAAAATACAGAAAATATAGAAAATGATAATGTAGAAAGTGATAATGTTAATCAATAAGAAATAAAAAAACGCATATGGTAAAGGAAAAATTTACCATATGTGTTTTAAAATAATAAAAAATACCATTTTTTGGTTGACATATCACTATAAAAGTGATAAAATAGGTAAGCGTATAAAAGTGAAATAATATGTTTTAAACATAAATTACCGAAATAAATGGCTGGAGGTGTTTTAAATGGGAGCAAAAGGAGCTAGAGAATCAATAATATTAGCATGTTCTGATTGTAAAAGAAGAACATATACTACAAGTAAAAATAAAAAAAATAATACTGAAAGATTAGAAATAACTAAATATTGCAAATTCTGTGGAAAACGTACTGCACATAAAGAAACAAAATAATCTTTAGGGAGGAATTTTAAATGGCTAAAGAAAAAGAAAATAATAATAATAAACACTTTATGAAAGATTTTAAGGCAGAACTAAAAAAAGTTGTATGGCCTACATCAAAACAAATGGTTAACAACGTAAGTGCAGTAATAGTTATAGTATTAATAACTGCTGCAATAGTATTTGTTTTAGATTTTGTTTTTCTAAATATGAATGAATATGGTGTTAATAAATTAAAAACACATATTCAATCAAAACAACAATCACAATCACAAGTTATTAATAACAATGAAACTAATGAACAATCTAATACAGAAAATAGTGACAATACAGAAAACAATGAACAGGTCAATAATCAAAATACAGAAAACAATACTTCAGAACAATAAAAAATTCTGAATAGAGTTTTTTGAATTATTAAATTAAAGGAGGCTAAAACTATGTCTCAAAATAGCAATGAATTAACTCCAAAGTGGTATGTTGTACATACATATTCTGGTTATGAAAATAAAGTAAAAACAGACTTAGAAAAAACTGTAAAAAACAGAGAATTAGAAGATTACTTTTTTGAAATAATAGTTCCTATGGAAGAACAAATAGAAATTAAAGATGGAAAAAAGAAAACTAATTTAAAAAAAGTTTTTCCTGGATATGTTTTAATAAAAATGATAGTAACAGAAGCAACATGGTATATTGTAAGAAATACTAGAGGTGTTACAGGCTTTGTTGGTTCAGGAACAGATCCTATTCCACTTACTGATGAAGAAATTAGAAGTATGGGATTTGAAAAGGTCGAAGTTAATGTTGACTATAATATTAATGATTCTGTAAAAGTTATGGAAGGACCTTTAAAAGATTTTGTTGGAATAGTCCAAGAAATAAATAAAGAAAAACAAAAAGTTAAAGTATTAGTTTCTATGTTCGGAAGAGAAACTCCAGTAGAATTGGAATTTTCACAAGTACAAAAAGTATAATTATATATTTTTATGTAAAATTAATTAGGTTAATAATTTAAATTATATAAATTATTTTGTCAATATATAAACTAAAAGGAGGTGCAATTAGAAATGGCAGAAAAAGAAATAAGCAATTTAATAAAATTGCAAATACCTGCAGGTAAAGCTACACCAGCTCCACCAGTAGGTCCAGCTTTAGGTTCAAGTGGTGTTAATATTATGCAATTCGTAAAAGAATTTAATGATAGAACAGCAAATCAACCTGGAATGATAATACCGGTTGTTATAACTGTATATAAAGATAAATCTTTCGAATTTATAACAAAAGTACCACCTGTAGCTGTTTTAATAAGAAAAGCTGCTAAAATTGAAAAAGGTTCAGGAAAACCTAACAAAGAAAAAGTTGCAACAATAACAAAAGCACAAGTTAAGGAAATAGCTGAACAAAAAATGCCAGACTTAAATGCTGCATCATTAGAAGCTGCAATGAGTATGGTATCTGGAACAGCTCGTTCTATGGGTGTAATAGTTTCAGAATAATATTTTTATAAAATATTAAATTAAAATTTATATTGGGAGAGTATAAAAATATACTCGTTTGAACCAAAGGAGGTAAAAAATGAATAAAGGAAAAAGATATCTAGCAGGTGAAAAACTTGTAGATAAATCAAAAGCTTATAATGTAAAAGAAGCTTTAGAATTAATAGAAAAAATGCCTAAAGCTAAATTTGACGAAACAGTTGAATTACATGTTAAATTAGGTGTAGATTCTAAACATGCTGACCAACAAGTTAGAGGTACAACAGTACTTCCAAATGGTACAGGTAAAACATTAAAAGTATTAGTTTTTGCTAAAGGACCAAAAGCTGATGAAGCTGTTAAAGCTGGTGCAGACTTTGTTGGTGCAGAAGAATTAATACCAAAAATTGAAAAAGAAAATTGGTTTGATTATGATGTAATCGTAGCTACTCCAGATATGATGGGTGTAGTTGGTAGATTAGGTAAAGTGTTAGGACCAAAAGGTTTAATGCCTAACCCAAAATCAGGAACAGTAACTATGGATGTTACAAAAGCTATTAATGAAATTAAATCTGGTAAAGTTGAATATAGATTAGATAAAACAAATATTATTCACTTAGGATTTGGTAAAGTTTCATTTGGTACTGATAAATTGCTAGAAAACTATGATGCTATTATAGGTGCAATTATAAAAGCAAAACCAGCAGCAGCTAAAGGACAATACATAAAGAGTGTTGCTATTTCTACAACAATGGGACCAAGCATGTATATTGATCAAAAATAATTTATAAATTTATATAGCCAAAGAAAGTAGGCATAAAGGTAAGCCCTACCGAGGCACACATTATTTGAGCGGAAATTTATCCAATCTGTGTATGCCTCTTTGGTATATATAGATTGGATTTTATTATTGTATAAAATTATAGGAGGTGAATCATTAAAATGGCAAGTGAAACTATTTTAAAACAAAAAGAGGAAGAAGTAAAATTATTAGCAGAAAAATTTAAAGCAGCTAAAATTATACTTTTAACAGACTATAGAGGAATTAATGTATCTGATGATACAAAATTAAGAAACGATATAAGAAATGCAAATGCTGAATATAAAATTATAAAAAATAATATTGTAAAAAGAGCATTAGATTTAAATGGTGAAAGTGAATTAGATTCTCTACTAGAAGGACCTACTGCAGTAGTTGTTGGAAATGAAGATTATTTAGAACCAGCTAAAGCAGTGTATAATTTTTCAAAGAAAAATGAGTTCTATAAAATTAAAGGTGGTGTAATTGAAGGTAAAGTTATGACAGCTGAAGAAATTATTACTTTAGCAAAATTACCATCAAGAGAAACATTATTATCAATGCTTGCAGGAAGCTTACTTGGAACTATTTCAAAATTTGCTGTTGCACTTGATCAAGTTCGTTTGCAAAAAGAAGAAACTCAAGCATAATTGCATTTTAAATAATATTTATATTTATGAAAAATAGTGTAAAATTAATACACAAAAATAAAAAAGTTTCGCGAACTTAAAACGCTGTAAAAAATCGAGTTGCGAACGTATATCGCAGGATGTTAAATTAAGTTAAAATGGTATAAGCCATAAATAAAAATTAGGAGGATATAAAAATGAATAAAGAAGAAATGATTGAAGAAATCAAAAAAATGACAGTTGTTGAATTAGCTGATTTAGTTAAAGCTATAGAAGAAGAATTTGGAGTATCTGCTGTAGCAGCTGCTGCACCAGCAGCAGGAGCAGGAGCTGGAGCTGCTGCTGAAGAAAAAACATCTTTTGATGTTGTATTAAAAGAAGCAGGAGCTAACAAAATCCAAGTTATCAAAGTTGTAAGAGATGCTACAGGTTTAGGATTAAAAGAAGCTAAAGAATTAGTTGATGGAGCACCAAAAACAGTTAAAGAAGGAGTTAATAAAGAAGAAGCTGAAGAATTAAAAGCTAAATTTACTGAAGTTGGAGCAGTTGTTGAATTACAATAATTTTCAATTTTAAAGTATGTCTCAAACATAATTTGAGGCATATTTTTTTATTTGACAATAATCAAATTAGGGTATAAAATATAATAATAAAATATAAATGCGGAGGAAAAGATGAAGATTTTATTAGATGCAATGGGTGGAGATAATGCTCCAGATGCCAACATAAAAGGTGCTGTAAAGGCCATAAATCAAATAAAGGCAGATGTTGTTTTAATTGGAAATAAAGATATAATAAATTCTAGAGTAAAAGAATTATATGGTAAAAATGACATTTCAGAAATTTCAGAAAGGTTAAGTATAAAGCATACTACAGAAACTATAGAAATGGAAGATATACCAACACAAGCTATAAAACATAAAAAAGATTCATCAATGGTAGTTGGATTTAATATGCTAAAAAATAATGAAGGTGATGTTTTTGTTTCTGCAGGAAACTCTGGTGCTTTATTAACAGGTGCAACATTATTAGTAGGAAGAATAAAAGGAATAGATAGGCCAGCATTAGCAGGAATTTTACCAGCATATAAAAGCAGATTGTTACTAATAGATTCTGGTTCTAATACAAATTGTAAGCCTATTAATTTATTGCAATTTGCCCAAATGTCAACAATATATTTAAATAGCACTTTTGGAATTGAAAAACCAAGAATTGGCTTATTAAATATTGGTACAGAGGAAAATAAAGGTAATGAATTAACAAAAGAAACATATAAATTATTAAAAGAAAAGTCAAAAGAGTTAAATATTAATTTTATTGGAAATATTGAAGGAAGAGATGCCTTTTCTGGAAATGTAGATGCTATTGTAACAGATGGATTTACAGGAAATGTATTTTTAAAAGCTGTTGAAGGTTTAGGAAAATTTGTAAAAACAACATTAACAGAAAGTTTAAAAAAGAATCTTTTATCAAAAATTGCTGCAGTTCCAGCATTACCAGGAATTAAAAGATTTGCAAAAACAGTAGATTATAAAGAATATGGTGGTGCTTTGTTTTTAGGGGTAAAAAAACCAGTTGTTAAAGCACATGGAAGTAGTGACGAAAAACTATTTGAATTTACTATAAAACAAGCAGAGCAATTTGTAAACAATAGGGCAGTTGAAAAAATGATTGAAGAATTTCAAAAAATAAATGTGACTGATTGTTCTAATAAGATAAATAGTTAACTATAAAATGCATGCGACAGTAAGCATTTCAATGATTGATAAAAAAAAATAAAAAAAAACTTGACTTTTGATTAAACATATATTATTGTTAAATAAGCAATGCAAAACTTGGGAGGGGGTGAACTTGAATAATATGAGTTCAGATGAAGTTTTTGAAAAAGTAAAAGGTATAATTGTAGAGCAATTAGGTGCTACAGAAAGTTCAGTAACAATGGAAGCATCATTTATAGATGATTTAGGAGCAGATTCTTTAGATATAGTAGAATTAATAATGGCATTAGAAGAAGAATTTGATACAGAAATTCCAGATGCAGATGCTGAAAAGGTTGTTACAGTTGGTGACGTGGTTGATTACATAAAAGATCATATTGCTTAAATTATTATAAAAAATGAAAGGGGGTACTCCTTTCTTTTTTGTATTATACTAAAGCTAATATATAACTGAAATTTATTTATAAAAAATAATAAAAAAATAAATTTAATAAATAATATAAATATAATAAATATTAAAAATGGAGGAATATATGGATTTATCAATATTAGAAGAAAGTATAGATTATAAATTTAAAGATAAAAGTTTATTAAAAAAAGCTTTAACACATACATCATATGCAAATGATAAACATATAGAAAGTAACGAAAAATTAGAGTTTTTAGGTGATAGTATATTAGAATTTATATCAAGTAAATATATATATGCTAATTACAGCTTTTTAAAAGAAGGAGAAATGACTAAAGTTAGAGCAGATGTTGTTTGTGAGAAAAGTTTACACAAAGTTGCACTTAAGCATAATTTTAGTGATTTCTTGTTTATTGGAAAAAGTCAAGCATCAAGTGGAGGTTCTACTAGACCAGCAATTTTGGCAGATAGCGTTGAAGCCGTAATTGCAGCTATTTATTTTGATTCTGATTTAGAGCATGCTGAGAAATTTATTGTTGAAAATTTAAAAGAAGAAATAAAATATGCTAGCAAAAATGTTGGAATGAAAGACTATAAAACATTATTACAAGAAAAACTACAAATTCATGGTGATGTATTAATTAAATACGAAACTATAGAAGAAAAAGGACCAGATCATGAAAAAATTTTTGTAGTTCAAGTTAGTTGTAACGGAAAAAAACTTGCAATAGGGGAAGGAAAAAATAAGAAAACTGCTGAAATGAATGCAGCACATACAGCTTTAAAAAACTTATAAATATAGAAGGGAGTATATAATTGAAAAAAAAGTATATTATACCGATATTTGTTCCTCATTTGGGTTGCCCAAATGATTGTACATTCTGTAATCAGAAGAAGATAAGTGGTCAAAGGAAAGAAATTACAAGTGAAGATGTAAAAAATATAATTGAATATTATTTAAGTAATTTTCAAAAAGGAAATAAAGAGGTTGAAGTTGCATTTTTTGGAGGAAGCTTTACAGGAATTCCTATTGAAATACAAGAACAATTGCTATCTTCTGCATATGAATATATTAAAATGGGAAAAGTGGATAGTATTAGAATTTCAACAAGACCTGATTATATAAATAAAGATATTTTAAAATTTTTAAAAAAATATAAAGTACAAACAATTGAATTAGGTGTACAATCAACAAACGACTATATTCTTAAAAAATGTAAAAGAGGCCATACTTATGAAGATGTAAAAAAAGCCTCTAAATTAATAAGGAAAAATAAATTTACATTAGGACATCAAATGATGGTTGGTTTGCCTGATAGTAGCAAAAAAGATGAAATAAAAACTGCAAAAGATTTAATAAAATTAAAACCAAAGATAATTAGAATATATCCAGTTTTAGTTATAAAAGATACAAAATTAGAAAAGGATTTTCATAATGGAGAATATTTGCCTAATACACTTGAACAAGCTGTAGATACATGTTCAGTTTTATTGAAAATGTTTTCAGATAAGAAGATAGATGTAATTAGAATAGGATTGCAAACTACAGATGAAATTTGTAGTAGTGAAGAAGAAAATAGCCAAGTTGTTGCTGGTCCATATCATCCAGCATTCAGACAATTAGTAGAAGGCAGAATCTTTTATGATAATGTTTCTAAAAAAATTAAGAATTTAAATAACAAAGTTAAAACCATAAAAATTAGTGTAAATAGCAAATATATGAACAATTTCGTAGGACATAAAAGGGAAAATTTAAACAGACTTAAAGAAATATATGATATTAATATTATTGTTAAACAAGATGATAGTGTTAAAGACTATAAAATAGTAGAAGTATGTTAAAGTATGAAAAAGTAAAAAAACGTTCATAATTCATATAAGGTGATTTATATGTATGAATTTAAAATAAGAAACAATTTAATATTAAAACAATATATATTTGATTTACTATGTTTAATAATTGGAACTTTTTTAATGGCATTTTCTACAGCATTATTTATGTTACCAAATCAATTATCTACAGGGGGATTTTCTGGTATTGCAACTATAGGATATTACTTTTTAAACATACCTGTTGGAACTGCTATGTTAATTTTAAATTTACCATTGTTTCTAATTGCTTTTTTTAGAGTAGGTAAAAGTTTTATTTTTAAATCAATATTAGGTACTATATTATTATCTGTTTTTATAGATATATTAGAAAAATATAATGCAATAACTACAGATAGATTTTTGGCTTGCATTTATGGAGGAATTTTAACAGGAATAGGAACATCAATTATATTAAAAGCAAATGGCTCAACAGGAGGAAGCGATTTACTATCATATGTTGTTCGTTCATATAATGATAAATTTAAATCTGGTGATTTAATAATTATAGTTGATACTATAATTATATTAATAAATATAATATTTTTTAGAGAAATTGAAATAGGTTTATATTCAGCAATTGCAATATATTTAATGGGAAAAATGATAGATGTTGTATTTGAAGGTGTAAATTTTACAAAGGTTTTATTTATTATTTCAGACAAATATGAAGAAATTGCTAAAATAGTTGGAGATACTGTACAAAGAGGAAGTACAGGAATTTATGCAAAAGGAATGCATACAAATAATGAAAAAATTATGCTTTTTTGTGTAGGTTCTAGAAGTGAAATTTTTAGAATAAAGAAAATTGCTACAACAGTTGATCCTAAATCATTTATTGTTATTTCAAATGCAAGAGAAACTTGGGGAAAAGGGTTTGAAAAAAGAGAGTAGGAAATAGGGACGTTTTAGTTTTCCTGTTTGGTTAACATAGGTTGATATGTGTTAACTAAACAGGTTAATTTTTTTGCAAATTATAGAAAAATGTTGTTTAATACTTTTGCCGTTATTTGCCTAAAAGAAATAATTAAATAGCTAGCTGCTGGATATATCAATATTCTGAGCTTCGCCCCAACTGCACACAATATGTAATAGATTTTCACTTTCGTTGCAATCTATAACATATTGTAGATTGCTGGTCCCCACCTTGACTACGCTTCAGAATATTGATATATCCAGCAGCTAGCTATTTAATTCCTACTTTTAGGCCACTCTACAATAATAGGTGTTAAGTCATAATCAAAAAATCAAAAAAAATGTCGAAAAATATTGTATAAAAAAAGTGTTATGATATAATGCTTTTAATACTATAATTAAAATAGTAGTATAAGGAGGTTAAAAACATATGAGTGAATGCAAATGTGGAAATCAAAATAAAAATATGGAATTAAATGAATTATTAAAACAATTTAAAAATGATAAAAGTAATTTAATTCAAATATTAAATGAAGTTCAAGAAAAATATGGTTATATTTCAACTGATGCTCAAAAGGAAATTTCAGAATACTTAAATATTTCTATGGCAGAAGTATATGGAGTTATAACTTTTTATTCTAGATTTACGTTAGAACCTAAAGGAAAATACAATATTGCAGTTTGTTTGGGAACAGCATGTTTTGTTAAAGGTTCTGAAAAAGTTTTAGATAAGGTAAAACAAGTTTTACAAATAGATGTGGGGCAAACTACAGAAGATGGTTTGTTTTCAATTGAAGCTACAAGATGTGTAGGTGCATGTGGATTGGCTCCTGTTTTTACAGTTAATAATGAAGTTTATGGAAAAGCAACTCCAGAAATGGTTGTAAAGGTTATTAATGAGATAAAAGAAAAAGAAAAAACAATTTGTGAGTAATAAATGTGTGAAAGGGGCAAATAAAAATGAAAACTTTGGAAGAAATTGATGCTATAAGGAAAAAAGTTAGAGAAGAGTTAGATTTACGTGTTAATGAAAATGCAAATACTATTGAAAAACATATATTAGTATGTGGTGGTACTGGTTGTACCTCTTCAAAATCTCCTATTATAATAGAAAAGATGAATGAAGAAATTAAAAAAAATAACATGAATAATGTTAAAGTAATTCAAACTGGATGTTTTGGATTATGTGCAAAAGGTCCTATTGTAATAATAAGACCAGAGGATGTTTTTTATGCTTTAGTAAAACCAGAAGATGCAGAGGAAATTATTGAAAAGCATATTAAAAATGGTGAGATTGTTGAAAGATTATTATGCAAAGATATAGATGAAACTGTTGTAAAAAAATTGGATGAGTTAAATTTTTATGAAAAACAAGAAAGAATTGCATTACAAAATTGTGGAAAAATCGATCCAGAAAATATAGATGAATATATTGCTTTTGATGGATATAAAGCTTTAGAAAAGTGTTTATTTGAGTTAAATCCTGATGAAGTTATAGAAATTATATCAAATTCAGGATTAAGAGGACGCGGTGGAGCAGGTTTTCCTACAGGTAAAAAGTGGAATTTTACGAAAATGGCAGAAGGCAAACAAAAATATGTTGTATGTAATGCAGATGAAGGTGATCCAGGGGCATTCATGGATAGAAGTATTTTAGAAGGAACACCACATTCAGTTATTGAAGCAATGATAATTGCAGGGTATGCAATAGGGGCTAATAAAGGATACATATATGTTAGAGCTGAATATCCAATTGCTGTTAAAAGATTTCAAGATGCTATTAATCAAGCTAAAGAATATGGAATTTTAGGAAAAGATATTTGGCAAACAGGTTTTGATTTTGATTTAGAAATACGTTTAGGTGCAGGAGCTTTTGTTTGTGGGGAAGAAACCGCACTTCTTGAATCAATAGAAGGTAGACGTGGTCAACCAAGACTTAAACCTCCATTTCCAGCCAATAGTGGTTTATGGGGAAAACCAACTTTAATAAATAATGTAGAAACATATGCAAATATTCCAACTATAATTTTAAAAGGTGCACAATGGTATTCAAATATTGGTACTGAGACTTCAAAAGGAACGAAAGTATTTGCTTTAGGTGGAAATGTTAATAATATAGGTCTAGTAGAAGTTCCAATGGGAACAACATTACGAGAAATTGTTTACGATATTGGTGGAGGAATACCTAATGGTAGAAAATTTAAAGCGGCTCAAACAGGTGGACCATCAGGTGGGTGTATTCCAGAACAACATTTAGATACACCTATTGATTATGAATCTTTAAGTTCAATAGGTTCTATGATGGGTTCAGGTGGATTGATTGTAATGGATGATACAAAATGTATGGTTAACTTAGCAAAATTTTATTTAGAATTTACTGTTGATGAATCATGTGGAAAATGTACTCCTTGTAGAGTTGGTACTAAAAGAATGCTTGAAATATTACAAAAAATTTGCGATGGAAATGGTGAAGAAGAAGATTTAGAAAAACTTGAAAAGTTAGCTATAAATATTAAAAAGGCATCTTTATGTGGATTAGGTCAAACTGCTCCAAACCCAGTTTTAAGTACTTTGAAATATTTTAGAGAAGAATATTTAGCACATATAATAGATAAAAAATGCCCAGCAGGTGAATGCAAAGCTTTTGCTAAATATCATATTGATGAAAATTTGTGTAAAGGTTGTGGATTATGCAAAAAAAATTGCCCTGTAGGAGCAATTAGTGGAGAAATAAAACAACCACATATTATAGATGAAGAAAAATGTATCAAATGTGGGGCTTGTGCAAGCAAATGTCCTTTTAAAGCAATTTCAAAATAAATTTGCTTAAACCTGTTAATTGAAATGGTGTATAATGTGATATTCTGCATTTACATGCAATAAAAAAGGAAGGAAAATGTAATATGATAAATTTAACAATTGATGGCATAAATGTTAGTGTTCAAGAAGGAACTACTATATTAGAAGCGGCAAGAACTGCTGGAATAGATATTCCAACTCTATGTTTTTTAAAAGAAATAAATGAAGTTGGAGATTGTAGAATGTGTATAGTTGAAGTAGAAGGCAAAAAAGGTTTTGCAACTTCATGTATACAAAAAGTTGAAGAAGGAATGGTTATTAAAACAAATTCTAAAGATATAATGGAAGCTAGAAAAGTTATATTGGATTTGATTTTATCTAATCATCATGTTGATTGTTTGGCATGTATTCGTAATGGAAATTGTGAGCTTCAATTTTTAGCAAGAAAATATAATGTTCAAGAGATTGAATATAGAGGTGAAATTAGTGAACATGAACAAGATAATTGTTCACCTTCAATAGTTCGTGATTTTAATAAATGTGTTTTATGTAGAAGATGTGTTGCTACATGTAAAAATGTACAAAAAATAGGAGCTATAGATGTTGCAAATAGAGGTTTTAAATCATGTGTTTCAACTGCAGAAAATAGGAGCTTAAATGATGTTAATTGTACTAACTGCGGGCAATGTATAATTTCTTGCCCAACAGGAGCTTTGCATGAAAAAGATAATACAAAAGATGTATGGAACGAACTAAAAAATGAAGAAAAAATTGTAGTAGTACAGACAGCACCAGCTGTTAGAGCAGCCTTGGGGGAAGAATTCGGAATGAATATTGGCACAAATGTTACCGGAAAAATGGTTACAGCTTTAAAAAGAATTGGTTTTGATAAAGTATTTGATACAAATACAGGAGCTGATTTTACTATAGTTGAGGAATCTAATGAATTATTAGAAAGATTGAAAAGTGGTAAAGGTATTCCAATGATTACTTCATGTAGCCCAGGGTGGGTTAAATATATTGAAATGAATTATCCAGATCAGTTAGAACATTTATCAAGTTGTAAATCACCACACCAAATGTTTGGAGCATTAATTAAATCTTATTATGCTGAAAAAATAAATGTTAATCCAGAAAAAATTTGTGTTGTATCTGTTATGCCATGTGTTGCCAAAAAATTTGAAGCTAATCGTGATGAAATGAATGTTAAAGGAATAAAAGATGTTGATTATGTTTTAACAACACGTGAAATAGCTAGAATGATTAAACAGGCAGGAATTGATTTCGCTAATTTAGAAAATTCTACTTTTGATGCTCCTATGGGAGAGGCAACAGGAGCTGCTGCAATATTTGGAACAACAGGAGGAGTAATGGAAGCAGCTTTAAGAACTGCAGTTGAAAAAATTACAGGAGAAAACCTTGCAAATGTAAACTTCGAAAATGTAAGGGGAAAAGAAGGAATAAAAAAGACTATTGTAAAAGTAGGAGACATGGAACTTAAAGCTGTTGTGGCACATGGATTAGGAAATGCACAAATTATTATGGATGAGATAAAAGATGGAAAAGCAGATTATCAATTTGTAGAAATAATGGCATGCCCAGGAGGATGTGTAATGGGTGGTGGTCAACCAATACATTCTTCTAAAGAAAGAGCTAAAACTGATATCAGAAAATTAAGAGCTGATTGTTTATATGATATTGATGAAAAAGCTACTATTAGGAAGTCACATGAAAATCCGGTGGTTACGAAAATATATGAGGAATATTTAGGTGAAACTGGAGGAAATAGAGCTCATGAGTTATTACATACTAAATATGTGAAAAGAAAAAAGTATGATATATAATAAAAAAGCCATTCATATAGAATGGCTTTTTTTAATAGAAATTAAATTTTTATTTATTATTTTTTTTGTTGTCATCTTTTAAAACTTCTTTCATAGAGCCTAATGTACTTAAAGCAGATGTAGCATCAAAAGGAATAAATACTTTATTAGCATCACCATTAGCAACTTCTTTTAAGGTTTCCAAAGATTTCAATTGAACTAATTTATCATTTGGTTTTGAACTCATCATTGCTTCATATACCATAGAAATTTCTTGTGCTTTTGCTTCAGCAACTTGTTTAATAGCTTCAGCTTCACCGGCAGCTCTTCTTATAGCAGCTTCTCTATCAGCTTCAGCAGCTAATATAGCAGCTTCTTTTTTACCTTCTGCTAGTGTAATTGCGGATTGTCTTTCACCTTCTGCTTGTAAAATTAATGCTCTTTTATTTCTTTCAGCATTCATTTGTTTTTCCATTGCATCACGAATATCTGCAGGTGGTGTAATATCTTTAATTTCAACCCTATCTATTTTACAACCCCATTGATCTGTTGCTTCATCTAATATTGTTCTTAATTGTTCGTTAATTGCATCACGTGAACTAAATGTAGAATCTAAGTCCATTTTACCAACAATGTCACGAATTGTTGTTATAGCTAAGTACTCAATACCTTTTTTCAAAGATTGAATTTCATATACAGCCTTTGCTGGGTCTGTGATTTTATAGAAAACAACTGTATCTATAGTAATTGTAACATTATCATGTGTAATAACTCCTTGAGGTGGAACATCCATAGTTTGTTGTTTTAAACTAACAATAGATCTAACATGGTCTAAAAATGGTACAATTATTGTTAAACCAGCATCTGCTACTTTATGAAATTTACCTAATCTTTCAATAATATAAACTTCAGATTGCTTTACAATTTTAATACTCATAAATCCTATTATAAGAATTAATACAAGTAGAATAATAAAAAATACTTCCATATTTTTTTCCTCCTTTTAAATATAATTAAAATATTTTACTATAATATAGCTTTTTCTTCTGATTTTTTTTCTATTTTTTGTACAATAGCTTTTACACCTACTATTTCTAAAACTTGTACTTCAGAACCTTCAGGTATAATTTCATTAGTAGAAGAATTTGCAGACCATACTTCACCATTAACTTTTATTTGGCCAGATTCTTTTGTTGGGTTTATTTCTTTAATAACAATACCGTTCTTTCCTATAAAAGAATAAGAATTTGTTTTTACATTGTCATTTTTAGTGAATTTATTAGCCAAAGATCTTGTGCAGAAAAGTAAAATTGCTGAAGAAATTGTAAAAATACCAATTTGAATAGCTAAGTTATCTACAAAAATACTAACAACCATTGTAAGTAATGCACCAACGCCTACCCAAAATAGTAAAAAACCAGGTCCCATTGCTTCTAATATAAAAAATATAATAGCTATAATTAACCATATTTTCCACATAGTAATTACCTCCTACATAATATATTATAACATATTTTAAATATAAAGAAAAGAAAAAATCTATAAAATGTTGAAAAAAATGGCAAAAAGTGATACTATAAGAAAATGCCATTGGCAAATAATTATTGAATGGAGATTATAAACAAAATGAAAAAGCGGTTAAATAAGTTTTTCAAGGAAGGTTTATATCCAGAAGAATATTATGAATTAGACAATAATATGGATATAAATAAAATTGAAGAGGCATTGAAAAATCAGTGTACAATAACAGGAGAGGTAATTTTCTTTGATGAGAAAAAAAGATGTTTAGGAATAAAAATATGTTCCAATATTATGGCAGAAATGCCCTGGGAAGAAATTACATATAATGGTAATCTTACATATTATAGTGATTCCAAAGAAAAAATTCCAAAAGAAGTATATGGAATGTTGAAAAGAAACAAAATTAGAGTAAAAGTAATGGAAATAAAAAATGAAAAAATTATTGTTTCAAGAAGAAAAAACATAATTGAGGCAACAGAAAAAATGAAAGAAAAAATAGTTCTTAATAATGTAATATATGGAAAAATATCAGCAATATGTAATAAGGGATTATTTATAGATATAGGAGAAGGAATTACAGCTTTTTGCCCAACTCGTTATGTGTCAAAATCATATATACATGATATGACAAAATTTTTCTGTAATGACCCTATTATAAAGGTAAGAATTGTAGAACTTGAAGATGGAAAAATTACTGTTAGTAGAAGAGATTCAAAAGTGGGAAATTATAGTAATTATAAACCAAATGATATTGTAACTGTGAAAATAGGAACTGCATTAATAAATTCCAGTAACAAAATAGAGGCATATTTTGCAGAAATTGAACCTGATGTTTCAGGAATTGTAAAAATTCAGGAAAATGGTATATACATAAGTGAAAACCGTATTCCAGAAGGAAAATACAAAAGTGCTGTTGTTGAAACTGTTTTGTCAGATGAGAAAAAAATGTTTCTGAAAATAATTTTATAATCTTTTTAATATTTTTGTAAAATATTAAATTTAGAGAGCATTTAAAATAAAATTTTATAAAATGCTCTCTTTTATTTTTTAATACTTGCTTTCAGGCTACTTTATAATTTAAGTCTGAATAGTAAAAATACAAATAGTAAAAAAAGAACACTTATATTAAAACCGTTTAATCAAAAAACTGATTAAACGGTTTTTGGACTTATTATTATGTATAAAAATTAGGATTAGGAGATGTAGTAAATGAAAGTAAAAAAAATAATACAAGAAATAATAGAAAAAGTAACTAAAATATTAAAAATAAAATATTTTGAAGATGTAAGTTATGAGTGGTTAGAATATAAAAAAAATCAAGTAAAACAATCAACATACTATAATTATAAGTTTGAGGTAGAAAAGCATTTAAATCCATATTTTGGAAACAAAAACATACAAAAAGTACATGATTTTTCTACATTTGTTGATGAACTATCAACAAATTTATCACCTAAAACTATAAGAGATATTTTCTGCATTTTTAAAATGATTTTAAATTATTATGAAGAAACATATAACAAAAAACTTAAATATAAAAAAATAATTTTGCCAAAATTAGAAAAAAAAGAAGTTGAAATTCTAACATCTCGAGAGAAATATAAGTTAGAAAATTATTGCATAGACCAAAATACATTAAGAACACTGGGAATAGTAATTTGTTTAAATACAGGTATGAGAATAGGAGAATTGTGTGCTTTAAGGTGGGAAAATATTGATTTAACAGAAAAATGTATTTATGTAAAGGAAACGGTACAAAGATTGTACAAAGGTAGAAAGGAAAAAAGTAAGGTTATTATAGGTACTCCTAAAACAAAATGTTCTGTAAGAATAATTCCTATTAATACCAAATTATACAACATTTTAAGAATATTAAGTAAAGAATATAAAAAAGAAGATTTTTTCTTAACAGGTTCTGAGAAAAAGTGTATTGAACCTAGAAGTTATCAAAGCTTTTTTTATAAAATATTGGCAAAAGCAAAATTAAAAAAACATAATTTTCATTCAACACGCCACACTTTTGCTACTAATTGTATTGAAATTCGGAATGGATATAAAAACGTTAAGTACTATATTACGGTCATGCTAATGTACAAATTACAATGAATACATATGTTCATAGTTCACGCAAACGAATGAAAAAGTTTTTGGAAAAATTGTAGGGTGTGTTATTGTAAGGTTATGTAAAGTGGGAAAATTCGTTAAGTATATTACTTAATGAAAGTTTTTCTATTCAAATTTTATCATAAAATGTCGAATTTGCAATAGTTTTAAGGGAATAATTTGAAAAATTTTTTTATGTGTTTTTTAAATTGCAAAATACGTAAATGTATTGAAAAATCAACAAAAATAAAACTTTGGATTTTTCATTAAGTAATATACTTAATGAAAAATATTTATAGTACTAGGGGGTGAAAAAAGTTAGAGGTGATATTTTGAATAATATCAAATAAAAAATACGTAAGAAAATAAAAATTAGGAGGAAAACAAATGTTAAAAAAGAAGAAATTTATAATAATTGGAATAATTATTTTTACAATTTGTTTATTATGTGGAACAAAAAGTTATGCAACAGATGGAATTACATATGAAAAAACTTATCCATCTAATGATGGAACTATAATAGTAAATTTAAAAGGTTTGGAATTAGATGAAAATGAAACTTATGAGTATGCACTAGGAACACAAGGTAATGATGTTCCAAAAAATTGGTATACAATATCAGAAAAAACAAAAAATACAGCAGTAGTCAATTTAGGAACAAGTACAGAAGGAATAAAACAAGTTTTGGCTAAAACAGATAAAGGTAGAATATGGATAAAAAAACAAAACTCAGATAATAGTACAGCAGTTAAAGTTGATGTTGATTTAACTTTACCTTTGGAAAAGGCAATTAGCATATCTAATGATGGTTTAGTTGATGGAAAGAAAGCAAATACATATGGTAATATTTATATACAAGAATCTTATGGTTTGAGTGATGCTATGTACAAATTTGAAAAAATAAATAATAATGAAATAATTAATGCATGGTTAAAATATAAAAATAATAATGATAATCAAATTCAAGATGTGTATAATACAATAAATAAAATAAAAAAAATACCAGAAACTGGCTATAGCAAGTGTTATTATAATTATGGTGGTGCTTATAAGACAATTCTAAATAGTAAATTTGATGATCGAACAGACGGTTTATATCTAATATGGATAAAATTAACAGATGATGGTTGTAAAACAATAACAGGATATGTTTTATATGATGGATTATATGATACAGGAAAAACAATTGCAGCATATTTAGATAATGTTGATGAGGTTGAGCCTACAGTGTCTTCAATAGCGGTAACATCACCAAAATCAGGTGAATATAAAACAGGTGAAAAAATAACAATAACTGCTACTTTTAGTGAAGATATAACAGGTGAAACAATGCCTACATTAAAAATTAAATTTGGAACAAGTTCTGAAAGAAGTGTAACAAATGGAACATTATCAGGTAATAAAATAACATATACATATAATATACAATCAAGTGATGTTGGACAATTGGCTGTAACAGGTTTTACAGGAGGAACAATTAAAGATGCTTCAGGAAATAATGCTAAAATAACTGTAAAAACATTAAGTGGAAATACAATAAAGGCAAATGTAACTTCTGGCTCTAATAATACACCAGCACCAACAAATCCAACCACACCTACACCCACACCTACACCAACAACACCAAGTCCTAAAGACCCAACAGTAACACCAAAGACTAAATTACCACAAACAGGAGCAAATTTAACAATTATTTTAGTAGTTTCTGTAATAGGTGTAATTTCTATATTGATTTATAATAAATATAAGAAATTTAGAACATTTTAATTTTCCTATTTGGTTGACATAGCTTAATATGCCAGCCAAATAGTTTTTTTATTTACTATAATTGAATAGTACTTTATGTCGAAATATAGTTTTATTTGACACACAAGACTATCCACAAGCAATATTGACAGATACGTTAAAAATATGTATAATTGAATTACCAAAGTATGTTAAATATAAAGGAAACAACAACAGTTTGAATCTTTGGACAGAGTTTTTTAGAAATCCAGAGGTGATGAAAATGTCAAAAGAAAATATAGAACACGAAAAAAATGAAAAACTAAAAAGAACAAAAACAGCAATAATAGAAGCAAAAGAAACACTAGAAAAAATAAGCCAAAACAAACATGAACAAGAACTTGCACGTTTGCGTGATAAATATATAAAAGACCAAATTGCAATTCAAAAGTATGGATATAAACAAGGAATTGAAGATGGAAAAAATGAGGGAATTGAAATTGGAAGAAGTGAAGGAAGTAAAAATAAAAGCATACAAATTGTGAAAAAAATGTTGGAAGAAAAAATTAATATTGAATTAATTAGTAAAGTAACAGGAATATCAGTAGAAGAAATTAAAAAAATGTTTTAAGAATATAAAGTAATAAAATTAAACCATTTAAAAGAATACAAACCACATTAAAAAATTTTATTTTAAATATTGATTAATTATCAAATAAATGATATTATATATGCAATAATTTAAAAACTAATAAAAAAGCAAAGTAGATTAACATCTAAATTATTTACAGAGAATTAGGAATTAGCTGAGAACCTAATATAATTTGTTATTTGAAATTTCACTTTTTTGGTCTTTTATTGAAATTATAGTAATTATAAGAAAGTAGGTAAAAGCGGTCTAGTATCGTTAAAACTAGAATAAGGTTATTTATCAGAACATGAAAATAACAAATTTAGGTGGTACCACGAGTCATTTCGTCCTAGAAATAGGATTGAAATGACTTTTTTGATTTATTTAGAAAGGGGTAATGAAAAATGAAACAAGCAATTGAAAACATTAGACAACAGTCAATTTTAGAAATTGAAAATTCAAAAGATTTAAAAGAATTAAATGACATAAGGGTAAAGTATTTAGGTAAAAAAGGAGAACTAACTTCTGTTTTAAGAGGAATGGGTGCTTTATCAGCAGAAGAAAGGCCTATTATTGGAAGTTTAGTAAATGTTGTTAAAAATGAACTTGAAGAATTAATTTCAGGAAAAGAAGAACAATTCAAACAAGAAGAAATGAATAGAAAATTAGAAAGTGAAAGAATAGATATAACACTACCAAGTAAAAAAATAAAAAGAGGAAGCAAACATCCAATAAATAGAACAATAGAAGAAATTGAAGATTTATTTGTATCTATGGGATATGATGTAATTTCAGGACCAGAGCTTGAAACAGATGAATATTGTTTTGAAAGATTAAATTTGCCAGAAGGGCATCCTGCAAGAGATATGCAAGATAGTTTTTATATAACAAATAAATATTTATTAAGAACTCAAACATCTGCAGTTCAAGCAAGAACAATGATAGAAAAAGGTGGAAAAGAACCTATTAGAATGATTTGTACAGGAAAAACATATAGAAGAGAAGATGATGCAACACATTCACATCAATTTAATCAAGTAGAAGGGTTAGTTATAGATAAAAAAGAAAATAATGTTTCTTTAGCAGATTTAAAAGGAACTTTAGAAGTATTTGTTAGAAAAATGCTAGGAGAGAATTCTGAATTAAGATTTAGACCAAGTTATTTCCCATTTACAGAACCATCATATGAAGTAGATGTATCTTGCTTTAATTGTGGTGGAAAAGGTTGCCCATTATGTAAAAAAACAGGATGGATTGAAATTTTAGGAGCTGGAATTGTTCACCCAAATGTTTTGAAAATGAATGGATATGATCCAGAATTATATGGCGGTTTTGCCTTTGGTACAGGTATTGATAGATTAGCTATGTTTAAATATGGAATTACTGATATGAGATATTTATATGGTAATGATTATAGATTTTTAAGTCAATTTGATAGAAAAGATTGATTCATACAAACATATCTAATAATAAAAATGAAAAAATCAGATAAGTTTTTTGTTATAATTATTATAATGGACTTAGAGGAAAAAAGGAGAGGTTAAAAAATGAAATTAAGTACAAACTTTTTAAAAGATTATGTAGATATAGATGTTCCTGTAAAAACTTTGGCAGAAGATATGACAAGGGTTGGAAATGAATATGATTATGCAGGAAATTTTATAGAGGCTACAAATTTAGTAATTGGTGAAATAAAAAAATGTGAAGAACACCCAGATTCAGACCATTTACATGTATGTAAAGTTGATATTGGAGATGAAGTATTACAAATAGTTTGTGGTGCTCCAAATGCAAGAAAAGGAATAAAAGTTATAGTAGCATTACCAGGTGCAATACTTCCAGGAGATATTACAATAAAAAAAGGTTTTATTCGTGGAGTTGAATCAAATGGAATGATGTGTTCAATGGCTGAACTTGGTTTAGAATCTAAATTTTTAACACAAGCAGATAAAGAAGGTATTCATGAATTACCTCAAAATGCTCCTGTTGGGGAAGACCCAATTGAATTTATGAACATGAATGATGGAGTTATTGATTTTGAATTAACAGCCAACCGTGGAGATTTATTAAGTATACTAGGAATGGCATATGAAACTGGAGCAATATATAATAAACCTGTTAAAACAATAAATTTAAAACATAGTGAAGAAGGGTATAATATAACAAATTCATTTAAAATAGATATTCAAACAAATAATTGTAGTTTATTTTTAGCTAAAAAAGTTGAAAATGTAACTGTAAAAGAAAGTCCTACATTCATAAAAAATAGACTAATGGCTTGTGGAATTAGACCAATTAATAATGTTGTTGATATAAGCAATTATGTAATGCTTGAAGTAGGTCAACCTTTACATTTTTATGATGCTGATAGATTAGGAAATAAAATGATAGTAAGAATGGCTAGTAATGGCGAGAAACTAACTACTTTAGACAATATAGAAAGAACATTAGATGAAAATGACATAGTAATTGCAACACCAGAAAAGTCAATAGGGTTAGCAGGAGTAATGGGTGGATTAGATACAGAAGTAGAAAAATTCACTAAAAATATTATAATTGAATCTGCAATTTTTGATGGTGTAAAAGTTAGGAAAACTTCAAAAAAAGTTGTTAGAAGTGAAGCAAGTAATCGTTTTGAAAAAGGCTTGGATCCAAACAGAACATATATGGCGGTAGAAAGAGCATGCCACCTATTAGAAAAATATGCTGATGCAACAATTATCTCAGGTTTATGTGTTTATGATAGAGCAGAAAAACAAGATAAAGAAATAAGAATAACAGTTGAAAATATAAATAGAGTTCTAGGTACAAATCTTTCAGAAGATGATGTAATAGATGTTTTCAAAAGACTTAAATTTACAGGATATGCAGAAGATGGAAATATTAGAGTATTAGTTCCTAGAAGAAGATTAGATATAAATATAAAAGAAGATTTAATTGAAGAAGTTGGACGTATTTATGGGGTTGATAATATAAAAGGAAAATTACCAGTTCTTCCAATGAAATCAGGTTCATATGATAAGACAACAAGAGAAATTAGAAATAAAATGATGTCTTTAGGATTAAATGAAACTTTAACATATGTATTAGTAAATGAAAATGAAGCTAAAAAATATACAACAGATAGTTTTGAAACTCTAAAATTATTAGACCCATTAACAGAAGAAAGAAACACTTTAAGATATAGTATGATTCCTTCAATGGTTAAAACATATGAATATAATAAAGCTCGTAATATAAAAGATATATCTATATTTGAAATAGGAAAAGGGTTCTTCAAAAAAGGTGAGGAATACGGTGAAAACAGCAAATTATGTGTATTAATGACTGGGGAATATTATTTAGGATTAGGCAATAGAAAAAATGTTGATTTTTATATTATAAAAGGAATAGCAGAAGAAATTTTAGATTATTTAGGATATGGAAATAGATATAGTTTTGTGCATCCACAAAATTTGGCGAAAGAATTTCATCCAGGGCAAAGTGCTGAAATCTCAGTTAATAATGATATAGTAGGTATTATAGCAAAATTACATCCACAAGTAACTAAAGATGATGTATTTGTTATGGAAATTAATTTAGATAAATTATTAGCAAAAAGAGTTGGAAAAATGAAGTATAAAGAAATTTCAAAATTCCCTTCTGTAAAAAAAGATTTAGCATTTGTTATGGATAAAAATATTGAATCTAAAGAGATAGAAACAATTATAAAAAAAGCAGGTGGAAATTTATTAAATAATATTGAGGTTTTTGATGTTTACACAGGTGAAAATGTTGGCAAAAATGAAAAGTCAATAGCATATAGTCTAACATTTATGGATAATAAGAAAACTTTAACTGAAGAAGAGGTATTAGCTGTTTTTGAAAAGATTATAAATATGGTTGAAAGCAAAAGTGAAGCTAAACTACGCACTTAGGATAATTAGTTAATTGGAAAAGTGTGTGTATTAGTGTGTTAGTAAATGGTCAGGTTTATTTTTGAAAAATAAAAGTTTGTTATAATTCACAGCTTACTCTATAATTTTTGAGTATAGGCTGTGAATTGTAACCACTTGTAACAAAAAATTTGAAAAAATTCAAAAAATGTATTGACAAATTATTACAAGCAATATATAATAACAATTGTCGTAAGACAAATGCCAGTTTATATTAAATGCAGATGTGGCGGAACTGGCAGACGCACAGGACTTAAAATCCTGCGGTTGAATAAACCGTGCCGGTTCGATTCCGGCCATCTGCACCATAGGAGCATCAAGGAGTTTGAGAGAATTAACCTTGATGCTTTTATAATAAAATTGCTAGATTTTTCTAACAAATTTCTAACAATTTTCAATTTTTATGTTTGTAGATGTATTAGTGTCCAGAACTAATATATCTTTTTTTATGCTTTTGTCTTCATTATTATTTTTGGTGCTAAAACTTAATGCGTTCTCAATGGCAGATGCTGATTTTATTTTTGTACTCGAATCCAAGTGTGTATATCTTTCTATTGTTCTCGAACTTGAATGACCTAGCCAATCTTGTATTTCTCTTAATGATATGCCCTTTTTTACAAGCAATGTTCCGACAACTATGTCTTAAGTCGTGAAATCTTATTTTTCGTAAATTGTTGTTTCTTAATATTTGTTTAAACTTATGACTAACATAGTCAGGTTTTCTCAAATTTCCTAGCTCATCTAAACAAACATAATCTTTATATTTTTTATTGTAACTATCTTTAAATATAAACATATAGTATTCTTGCATTTTTCTAGTGTATAGTAAAAGTTTTTCAATTTCCTTAAATAAAGGCAAAGTTCTATAACTTGATTTATTCTTTGTTTTGCTTTTAGTAATCATCTTCGTTTTAGTTTCAATATTTTCATTTGTAACTGTTATAACTTTATGATTTATAGTAATTGTTTTATTTTCAAAATCTATTGCAGACCATCTAATTCCTAAAACTTCACTTCTTCGTAATCCATAAAACGCAGTTAAATAAACAATTAATTCTAAAGGTGTATCTTTTACAACTTGAAATAAATTATTCAATTCATCTTCATTGTAGTAATCAGCAATAAATTGCTCTTGATGAGGTCTACCAACTTTTATAGCTGGATTACTTGGTATTAAATCTGTTTGTACCGCATAATCTAAAGCCTTTCTAATATTAGCATGATATTTTGTAACAGTATTTCCTTTTAAGCCTTGTGAGTAAAGCCAATTATAAAAATCTAAAATATGAACAGGTTTTAAATCTTCCAGCATTACTGGATTGTTAGTAAAATACTCTTTTGTTCTGCCTTCAATTTGTCTTTTATAACCTGTATATGTAGATTCTTCAATTTGATGTTTTATCATATCAAGCCATTTAATCATAAAGTCAGCAAATGATATTTGTACTTTTTTATCTTCCGTTTTTGTTTCTGTAATCGTTTCTAATTTATTTATAAATTCATCTCTTATTTGAATAAGTTTTTTTCAGCTTTTTTCTTACTTTCGTTTTCCTTAAATCCTGTAGATACCCATTTCATTTTTCTTATGCCATCTACATAGTAAGTCAATACTGTATAAAAAGTCTTATTCTTAATTGTTAAATATGCTGTGATGTTATACATTAAAATCTCCTTCCTAATTTTAAATAGTATTAAAAATTATTGAGTTAAAAAAGCAATAACATTTATCTTAGGTATTCTGTATAGCTTTCCAACTTTAATTGCTTTTATAGTGCCTTCTCGCACTAATTCGTATGCCTTTTGTTTACCAATATTACCTAGCATTGATTGTAGTCCAGATACATCAACAACATCAGGATAATTAGCAAACATTTCTTGAGTGTTAATATTATTTTGCATCGCATTCCTCCTTTTCTTTCAATATCAAAATTTTGCATATATTTTAGTAGATTTTTTAACCATCCCATCTACTTAGGGGAATATTATAGTTTGTTTTACCAACATAGGATTTTCACCTCTCCGTTATCAACCGAGCGACTCCTCAACATCATATTAAGCCAAGCCGAAGTATCATTATAGCGTTCTATAATACTGGTGTTATGACACTTTTGAAAGTGTATTTTTCAACGTGCTACAATACTTTTACAATTTTTACTTGCAAAAGTATTGTAATTATGACGGCATTATAGTATAATATTTATAGAATGTCAATAACAAAAAATAAAAAAAATGAAATTGTTAACAAAGATTTGGAGGATTTATTGAAATGAAAACAAATTTACCAGAAAAAAGTTTTTTTGATAGCTTTTATATTTGGTTTAACAAAGAAAAAAGAGAAGAATATTATTCAACACCTTTGTATCTATATGGTGTAAATAGAAAAGAGGATTTTGAAAATAGACTATTAACATTAGAGTTTGATAAAAACGAAGTTAAAGGCAGAGTTAAAGAAGAACAAGATTTGAAATATCCAGGAAATATGTACTTTCCTTATGTTGAAAGATTTGGAATGTTTTTATTAAGATTTTTGAATGCTAATTTAGAAACTTATGAATCAGCTTATGAAACATTCTTCTTCGCTTATGGTTTTGAAATTTTAAAAGATTTAGATGAAGATTATAAATTTGAGTTAAAAGGGAAATATGAAAACGATGAAATATATTTAAAACAAATGGAGAAAATTTATAATGATTTAAAAGATAAAATACAAGAAATTCAAAATGAAATGAAAGCATTTGTAACTTATGTATTTAACTTAAATGAGCAAGAAGAATTAAAAGAATATACACCAAGTCAAAGATTTGCAGTATATCTAATTAAGCATAAAGGACAAGCATATACTTACAATAAAAATGATAATATTATTCAAGACAACTATTCAAATAAAAATTTAGAATTAGCACATATGAACGATACACAGTTATTAGATAGTTTCAAAAACAACACAATGCTTGTTTCTATGATAGACACACATCAAAGTAATGACCTATCTGCAATATGTTATGCAGTATTAGAAGAAATAGTAAAAACAACAAATAATCCAATAAAGAAATGTCAAAACTGTGGAATGTACTTTATTCCAAGTTCAAGGCTAGATGAGATTTATTGTGATTATCCAAAAACAGATGGAAAAATTTGTAGAGAAAAAGGTGCATTTCAAGCCTATAATGAAAGATTGAAACAAAACAAGGCATTAGCGGAATACAGAAGATTATATCAATTAAAATCTATGGCAGTTGGTAGAAATAAAGATAATAAGCAGATGAAAAAAGATTTTGAAAAATGGAAAAAAGATGCTAAAGATAAAGTTAATAAATTGAAACATGGAATTTTAACAGAAGATGAAGTGTATGAGTGGTTAATAAATAATAAGTAATTTGAATTTTGCCAATGGCATTGGCAAAATTCAAAAATGCAAAATATGGAAATAAATTTATTAAAGATTTTTCAGTAGCTTTAAAATTAGAGTTTCCTGATTCCACTGGATTTTCAACAAGAAACTTGTCAAGAATGAAAAAATTTTATGAAGAATACAAAGATTTATCAAATTTGCCAACGCCATTGGCAAAATTACCTTGGTCGCATAATAATCTATTGTTGGATAAAATTAAAGATTTACAAGTTAGAGAATGGTATGCAGAAAAATGTTTTGAAAATGGTTGGGCATATTCCGTTTTAGACCATCAAATAGATTTACAATTATATGAAAGACAAGCACTTGCTGAAAAATTAACAAATTTTGAAAATAAACTTCCAGCACCTCAAAGCGAATTAGCAAGAGATGTTATAAAAGACCCATTTATATTTGAACTAGAAGGAATTAAGGAAGAAACTATTGAAAAAGATATTGAAAATGCAATGATGGAAAGAATAAAAAAGGTATTACTAGAATCAGGAAAAGGATTCAGTTTTGTTGGAAATCAATACAAAATATCAACCGAAAATCAAGACTATTATATTGATATGCTTTTCTATCATTTGGATTTAAGATGCTATATAGTGGTAGAATTAAAAAAGGTAGAGTTTAAGCCAGAATATATTGGTCAATTAAGTTTTTATGTAACAGCTGTAGATGAAACTTTAAGAAAAGAACAGGACAATCAAACTATTGGATTACTACTTTGCAAAGGAAAGGACAAATTATCAGTGGAATGGGCTTTAAAAGGAACTAATAATCCTATAGGGGTTACTTCTTATGAGGTTAAAAATGTATTACCTAAAGAAATATTGGATAGATTGCCAACTGAAGAAGATATTAATAAATTTATGGATATGAATGAAGAATGATTTAAAATATCATGAAATTTGCAATTTTACATAAAATATGTTATAATCAATGTATCTGCAGGAATACGCCTGCGAACACTCGCAAGAGTGGAATATTTTAGACCAGCTGTAATGGCAGGAGGTAACATTATGAAAATGGCAGACATATGCAAGATGAACAATGAGATGATTGTAAAGGAAAGTGAAGACTTTGTTTTCCTTAAGAAACTTTACGACCATGCTGTAGTAGCACTTGACACAGTTCCAGAATCTTTTGTAAAAGAGATTATCGAAAATGCTCGTCGTGTTGGTGCAACCATGGAAGAAGTTTTTATTAGTGACAGTTGGGAGCATCAAAAAGGAACCACATATGTAAATTTTAGTGGGTTCAATGAGGAAACCGAAGAAGATTTTGGAGATACTTATATAATCAAGGGAGATACGTTTGAGCCAGACTATTTTGCAGTTAAGTTTTATTTTGACGATGAAAGCACTGTAGGTTTTGTGGATATGGAATACAATAGATTTAAACCAGAGGAGCTGAAAAGAATCTTTGGGGAGAGTTTAATGGAATGTTCAACCGACGAAATTAAGATTGCAGTGAAATGCTTCAAGTAACCCAACCTGTCATATACAGAACGGTTTGGAAAGAGCACCTCTCATTCGGGTGCTCTTTTTAGTGGATAAAAATGCAACTAAAGGTTGCTGGAAAAAATATATAAATAGGAGTATAATAGCATACAAAGGAGGAAGATTTTTATGAGATTTAGTGAAAATCTATATACTTTGAGAAAAAATAAAGGAATTAGTCAAGAGCAACTTGCTGAAACTATTGATGTATCAAGACAAAGCGTGTCCAAGTGGGAATTAGGGGAATCATATCCTACTGTTGAAAATATCTTTAAATTATGTAGTGTTTTAAAATGTAAGATGAATGAGCTTATTAATGAAAGTTTAACAGATTTTGAATTATTAGGTGATGAAATTAAGCATACAGAAAAATTATATGAAAGATTTTTAGGATATGCAGATACTTATGATGAAGGTAGACCTAAATTGCCAAGCAAAGCTATTGAATTATTAAAAATATACATGGATAATGAAATTGATACCATTGTAGATATAGGCTGTGGAACGGGATTATCTACAGAAGTATGTACTTTATTTGCAAATAATGTAATTGGTATAGAGCCATCAATAGATATGCTAAATAAAGCTAGAACTAAAGGAAATAATAAAATGAAATTTATTCAAGGTTATGGGGACAAAACTGGATTAGAAAATGAATGTGCAGATATTGTTATATGCTCACAGGCATTCCATTGGATGGAGCCAGAACCAACAATCAAAGAAGTTTATAGAATATTAAAGAAGGGCGGAATATTTGCTGTAATAGATGCCGAGTACCCACCAGTAATAAACAAAGAACTTGAACAATTAAATGCTTATCTTCACAGAAAAACAGCAAGTTTAGAGAATTATGAAAACAAATGGGTTAGCAATAAGACAGAACATCTAAATAATATAAGAAAAAGTGGATTATTTGAATATTCAAGAGAATTATGTTTTTCACATATAGAGAAATATGACCAAGAAAGATTTAAGAAGTTTTTATTAAGTCAAAGCAGTATGCAACATGCAATAAAATATAATTATGATAAAATAGTTGATGAACTAAATATTTTAGATGAAAAATTATATAAAGTGTTTAAAGGACAAACATTGAGTGCTATGTATCCATATAAGATGAGAATAGGAATAAAATAGATAAATTTTATAGTATAATAAGATAAATAGGGGGAATTAAAATGGAGTATAAAGATTTAGAAAAAGAAATAATACAAATTAAAGAAAGAAATAAGAGAGTAGAATTAGATAAAAAATGGGAAACAAGCTGGACAAGAAAAATATGTATAATGATTTTGACATATATTGTTGTAATTATATATTCTTATGTAATAAGGAATATTGACAATATATTTTTAAGCTCATTAGTTCCAGTAATCGGTTTTACATTATCTTTGAAATTAGTTAGAAAAATCTGGGAAAAGAATTAATATAAAATTGTGTTATGTAAAAGTGTAATCAAGTATAGAATTAAAAATTATTTATTCTATACTTGATTTATTTATTCAAAAATATTATCTACCACTCTATTTCTTCATATTCCAAATCTTCTTCATGTTCAATTTGCTTTACTGGATTAATGTAAGTATCATTCTCATACTCAAAATCTCTAATTAACTCATCTTCTTCTGAAACAGAGAATTTTCGGCAAATCCAATGAATAAATTTTTCAACGGTTTGTTCCAAAGTAGTTATAACTTTTTTTAAAAAACTATTTTCTTTATCCAAATTATAAATTCTATCTTCGTATGTATTAAATACAGGTGAAGTAGAATATTTAATAACAAATATGGAAAATTTTGATTATAATGATATAGTTGAAATATATAAAAAACGTTGGGGAATTGAAACAATGTATTATAGTTTAAAATCAAAGTTACAGATAGAAAAATTTACTAGTAGTAATAAAATGATAATAGAACAAGATTTATATTCCAGAACACTTGTTTATAATATGGTACAAACAATGAAAAATGAAGCAGAAGATGAAATACAGCAAAACAAATATAAGCATGAGATGAAAGTAAACGAAAATATAGCTATAGGATTATTTAAAAATGAGATGATTTATATAATGTTAGAGGAGGATGACGAAAAACGTATAGAAAGATATGATAAATTAAGCAGAAAAATATTAAAATATAAAATCCCAATAAGAAAAGATAGACAATACAAAATTCAAAGACGATTGGATAATGAAAATAGTTATAATAAGCTAAAGAGTTTCTAGTATACATAAAAAAGTCTAAGAAATTAGGTTTATTTATAATGCCCAAATACCAATATTAGATAAAGTCAAAAAATCTAATATTGGTATTTTTATATTTTTTTATTTTTGAAATTTCTTAAACTGATGACATTGGTCTTAAATACCACCTGACCATGATTTTTAAATATGCAAAATTTGAATTTTAAAATTAACGATTGCCATCTAAAGAAGTTTTATCAAATGTAAAATAATATTTTCTTCCATCACTATTTAAAATAATAGTTCCTTCTTGATCTGTTCTATATATTGTTGCTTGTATTGTAGTTAAATTATTTAAAACTTCTGTATGAGGATGTTCATAGCTCTTGCTTGAATCTGCTGAAATAATAGCATATTCGGGCTTTGTTGTTTCTAAAAATTCTAAAGTTGAACTAGAATTTGAACCATGATGAGCAACTTTTAAGATATCTATATCATTCCAGTTAATTTCCTTATCTTTTTCAACTTCTTTTTCACTATCACCCATAAAAAGACAACTTGTTTCACCATAATCAACTTCAATAACAATTGAAGAATTGTTCTCTGAGACTATTCTTGCATCTCCAATGTGAACTATTGTGCATTTAGCACCACCAACATAAAAAACATCATTTTGATTTGGTGTACTTATTATATCTTGAGCAACATTTTTCATCTCTGTTAGCTCTTTAGAGTTTTTATTGGTATATGGCATATAAACAACTTTTGTTGGAAATGCTTGAATAATCTTATCAAGACCTCCAATATGGTCATCATCAGCATGTGTTGCTATAACATAATTTAAATTTTTTATACCTAAGCCCTTTAAATAATTTATTATATTATAGCTGTCGGCTTCATTTCCACCATCAATTAACATGGCTTCACAGTTACTAATAATTAAAGAACAATCAGCTTGACCAACATCAAAATAATATATTTTTAAAGTATCATCAGTAGAAGTAGTTGCAGGCTGATTTGGTTTTATTATAGAAGCTAATACTCCAATAAAAATTAGAAGTATCAATAGTATTAAAAACAATATAATTTTATTTGATATTTTTTTCTTATTCATTAAAAATTTTCCTATTTTTTCTAATTATATAGTATATTTTTATATAAATCAATTGTCTTTTATAATATATTCTCCATTTTTACAAGTCAAAATTAGTCCTTCATAAAGACGATTGAAAACATCTATTTTAAAATCTGAGACATCAAATTCTAAGCCTGTTTTTAGATTTTGCAGTACTACATAGTCATCTGCAAATTCTTTTACTAAGTAATCAACACCTTCTGTTTTATATTCAGCTTTTAGTTCGTTTGTTTTCTGTTTGGCAAAATTAAGATTTTCAATGGATTTGTTAGTTAAATCTTCATCAATAATGAACTTTCCATTTTTAATTCGTAATATTGTTCCTCTAGTTGTACCCACTGGTAAATCAGCTATATTAAAATGTTTTCCTGCACCACTTCCATTTTGAATTACAATATATACAGAGTTGTTAGTATCAACATCTGACATAACACAATATGTTTCGCTTTTTACTTTACTGTAATTATTAATATAGTTTGTTAAATCTTTGATAAAACTGGACAATTTACTGTTTTCTTTTTGAAATAAGTTTTGATAAAAATCTAATTGCATAAAAGCACCTCCGAAATATATAGAAAATAAGAATATAGAAAGTTATTTATGAAAAAAATGGATATAAATAACCTGTATAAATTTATAATAGTATACTAAATTTTTTATATAATTTCAAGATATTTGGGCTTTTTTGAGTTATGGTGAATTGTAAAAATAAAATATAGTTTGTAAAACTAAAATAAATTGTAAGATTAATATAAGAAAAATAAGCATTT
>CAKPDY010000014.1 GCA_934149165.1 uncultured Clostridia bacterium
AATGAGATTGATGATTTGGTTTGGCCTATTGTTATAACTGCTGTTTTTATTGCTTTGATTTATGGAGGATATTTTGTGATTACATACTTAAGTAGCAAAAATATTATTAAGGAAGATGTATAGTGTGTGAAAAAGTGCTAGATGGTGCAGAGGTGCTGTCTGGCACTTTTTCAATTTGAAGTTATAGTTGATTTTGGATACTAGACAGCTGAGTTTATAGCTGTAGATACTATGTCTTTCATATTTTCTATCAAATCATCAATTTCTTTTGGGGTAACAATCATATTGTATCCTGTAGGATTTAAGCTTTCCTTTATTTCTTCATAATTATCTTTTTCTTTTAGTTCATTTAGATAATCATTAGATTTTGCTTCATTTTGTAGTTTGCCTATGAATAAATCTAAACAATCATTAACTAAAACAGCTGATTCTACAACCATTGGTACACCAATAGCAATAACAGGAATTCCTATTGATTTTTCACTTAATTCTTCTCGTGCGTTTCCAACTCCTCCTCCAGGAACTATACCTGTGTCTGAAATTTGCACTGTACTACTAATCCTTTCAATACTTTTTGAAGCTAAACTGTCTATTACAATTAACATTTTTGGTTGTACTTTATCTACAATTCCTCTTATTATTTCTGAAGTTTCAATTCCTGTTGTTCCTAGAACACCAGGCGCAATAGCACATACAGAACGTGTTCCTTCTACAACATATTGAGGGGTGTATTTTATAAAGTGCTTTGTAACCTCAATTTCTGAGACCACTTTAGGACCGAGCGAATCAGGTGTCACAAATTGATTGCCAAGTCCTACTACTAATATTTCGTCTTGACTTTCACAATGTGAATCTATTATTTTCTTAAGTTCATCTTTCACAACATCAGAAGCTTTTTGAATATCTTCGTCAGTTGCTAATTTTAAATTTTTTATATCTACTGTAACATAAGTACCAATTGGTTTCCCAATGGCTTGTTCACCTTGTTCATTAGTTATTTTAACAATGTTTGTTTTTATATTATCATTTACAGTACTTTCAGATGTTTCTATTCCTGGAATGTTTTCTAAATTATTGGCTTTTTTGTAAATATCTTTTCTCTCATCTGCCATGTCTGTTCTAAAATTATACATAGGGATTACCTCACTTTCTTTTTTGGTAGTATTTGAAAAAAACAGAATGTTTATTCAAGTTTTAAAAAATTAAACTTTTATATTGACAAAGAAAGAAAATGAGTCTATAATTAAAAACATAAGTTCGACAAAAGGAGGTTCGCAAATGATTAGTATAATGCATATAAAAAATATAGGAATAATAGAAGATTTGACAGTAGAGTTTAATAATGGATTTAATGTTTTAACAGGTGAAACAGGTGCTGGAAAAACATTAATAATAGATTCTTTACAAATAATTGCAGGTGGAAGATTTTCTAAAGAAATGATAAGAAAGGGTGAAAATCATTCTTTTGTTGAGTTAAATTTATTTTTACCAAATAATGAAAATTCAGTTGATGGGAATGTTGTAATTTCTAGAGAAATTTTTGATAATGGTAGAAATACATGCAAAATAAATGGAAGACTTGTTACAGTAAATGAATTGAAAGAATTTATGAGTGACATTATAGATATTCATGGACAAAATGATAATCAAGTATTAATGAAAAAACAGGAGCATATTAAATATTTAGATAATTTTATTGGTGATGAAATATTAAGTCAAAAGGCAGAATATATTGAACTTTTTAATAAATATAATGAAATAAAAAAAGAATTAAAACAAAATTATGGTGATGAAAAAGAAAAACAAAGAAAATTGGATTTATTGAAATATCAATTAAATGAAATAAATGATGCTAATCTAAAACAAGGCGAAGAGGACGAATTAAATGAATTTCATAAGATTATGAAAAATTCTGAAAAAATATATACTAATTTAGTTGAAATTGAGCAAAATTTAAGTAGTAATGCAATAGAGGCTATAAATAATTCTATAAAGTGTTTTGAAAAAATAGAGTGTTTAGGTGAAAAATATCAAACAAAATTGACAGAGTTAAAAAATATTTATTATGAAATACAAGAGTTATCAAGAGATGTAACAGACATGAATAATGAGCTTGTATTTGATGAAGAAAAAAGAAATGAAGTTGAGCAAAGATTAGATTTAATATATTCTTTAAAAAGAAAATATGGAAATAGTGTAGATGAAATATTGGAATATAAACAAAATATTGAAGAAGAAATATATAATATAGAAAATTGTGAAGAACATAACAAAAAATTAAGAAATGAATTAGATTTATTAGAAATTAAAATGAAAAAAATGTGTACAAATATGCATGAATTGCGCCAAAAGTTTGGTGAGATTTTAAGTCAAAAAATAAATAAAGAATTGTCAGATTTGGAAATGCCAAATGCAAAATTCAGCCTTTTTATAGATTTTAATACAGAAAATAAATTTACAGAAAATGGATTGGATGATGTGGAATTTTTAATCTCAACTAATATAGGTGATGATGCTAAACCACTAATAAAAATAGCATCAGGTGGAGAAATTTCAAGAATCATGCTTGCAATAAAAACAGTTTTTGCAGACTCAGACAAAGTACCAGTATTAATATTTGATGAAATAGATACAGGAATAAGTGGTAAAGCGGCAAAATCAGTTGGAGAAAAAATAAAAATAATATCTAAAAAACATCAAGTATTATGTGTAACACATCAACCAAGTATAGCTGCAAAAGGTGATTATAATTATTATATAAATAAAAAAGTAAAAAATGAAAAAACTGTTACAAATATAAAATTACTAAATGAAGAAGAAGTTATAAAAGAAATAGCAAGAATATCAAGTGGAGATATAACAATTAATTCAATAAACCATGCTAAAGAATTAAGAAAAGCAATGTAAAACTATTTACTTTCTAGGGATTTTAATATATAATGTTGAAAGTTTATAATTATTAAGAAGGAGGAATGTTTATGAGCGAAAATGAAGTAAACAATACACAAGAACAAGAATTAGATTTAAATCAATTAATGATGGTAAGAAGAGAGAAATTAGAAAAATTAAAACAAGAAAACAAAAATCCTTATGAAATAACAAAATTTAACAGAACAAATACTGCAGGTGAAATAAAAGCAAATTATGAAAAATTTGAAGAAAAAGATGTAACAGTTGCTGGTAGAATAATTGCAAAAAGAATAATGGGAAAAGCTTCTTTTTGTACAATACAAGACTGTGATGAAAGAATACAAAGTTATGTAAGTATAAATGATTTAGGGGAAGAAAGCTACAAAGCATTTAAAACTTTTGATATAGGAGATTTTATTGGAATTACAGGTTTTGTTTTTAAAACAAGAACTGAAGAAATTTCTATACATGCTAAAGAAGTAACATTATTATCAAAATCATTACGTCCATTACCAGAAAAATTCCATGGACTAAAAGATCCAGATTTACGTTACAGACAAAGATATGTAGACTTAATAGTAAATCCTGAAGTAAAGAAAAGCTTTGAGATAAGAAGTAAAATCATAAAAGAAATTCGTAAAATACTAGATGAAAAAGGATACTTAGAAGTAGAAACACCAGTATTAAATACAATTGCAGGTGGAGCAACAGCAAAACCATTTATTACACATCATAACTCACTAGATATTGATATGTATTTAAGAATAGCACTTGAATTAAATCTAAAAAGATTAATAGTAGGTGGAATTGACAAAGTATATGAAATGGGAAGAGTATTTAGAAATGAAGGAATGGATATTAGACATAATCCAGAATTTACAGAATTAGAATTATATGCTGCATATCAAGATTATAATGATATGATGGACTTAACAGAAGAAATGTTCTCAAGATGTGCACAAGAAGTATTAGGAACAACTAAAGTGACATATCAAGGACAAGATATAGATTTAACACCATCTTGGAAAAGAATTACAATGGTTGATGCTATTAAAGAAGTTACAGGAATTGATTTTAACAAAATAAACACAGATGAAGAAGCAGTAGCTTTAGCAAAAGAAAGAAATATAATTATTCCAGATCCTACAAAAGAAACAAGAGGAGATGTTATAAGTTTATTCTTTGATGAATATGTTGAAGAAACATTAATTCAACCAACATTTATATATGAATATCCTGTTGAAATTTCACCATTGGCAAAAAGAAAAGCATCTGATCCACGTATGACTGAAAGATTTGAATTATTTATTGGTGGAAGAGAGTATGGAAATGCATTCTCAGAATTAAATGATCCAATAGATCAATATGAAAGATTTAAAAAACAAGTTGAAGCAAGAGAAGCAGGAGATGAAGAAGCTGGAATGATGGATGAGGACTATATTCAAGCATTGGAATATGGTATGCCACCAACAGGAGGTTTGGGAATAGGTATAGATAGATTAATAATGTTGTTAACAGATTCAGCTTCAATAAGAGATGTGTTATTGTTCCCAACAATGAAACCTTTAGGTGAACATTAATATAATAGGCACTATATAAAAAAACAACTCAGGAAATTAACAATAATTTCCTGAGTATTATGTTTAAAAATATAATCAAAAAAATTATATTTTGGAAAGGAAAATTATGTTTAATTTTGACAAAAGAATTTTATATATTATTTTAGGAATATTTGTTCTTACAAATATTGTAGGCAGATTTAATAGTACAGACAGTATATTAACATTGTTACTAACATTACCAGCAATATTAATAGCAATAACATTCCATGAATTTGCACATGCCTTTGCAGCAGATAAATTAGGTGATAGTACACCTAGAAATCAAGGAAGGTTAACATTAAATCCAATTAAACACATCGATCCATTTGGTTTTGCTTTATTAATAATTGCAGGATTTGGATGGGGAAAACCAGTACAAGTGAATCCACGTAATTTTAAAAGAAATATAACTATGACTAAAGGTGAAGCTATAGTTTCATTTGCCGGACCATTAATGAATTTGGTACTAGCTTTTGTTTCTGCTATAATATTTGCTATATGTATAAAATATGATTTACTAGTAAATATGACTATAAGAGCAAGATTTTTAGTACAAATATTTTTATTAGAATTAGTACTTATAAATGTTGGATTAGGATTATTTAATTTAATCCCATTACCACCATTAGATGGTTCAAAAATATTAAATCATTTTTTACCATATAATGTAAGAGATTGGTTTGATAAAAACCAACAAATATTATATATAGTTTTTTTAGTTATATGGGTTACAGGTTTAGCTAGCTTGATAATAACACCATGTATTCAAGGTGTATCAAATGGAATTTTTTATGTAGTTGGAAAATTGTTTGGATTAAAGTTAATTTAATTCTAAAATATTTGTAGAAACAATAGATAATTTATAATATTAAAATATTAGAAATATATAATAAAAAGAAATAAAGAAAGGAGAGCAAAGTAACGAAAAAAACTTTGCACATATCAAATGAAAGATATAATAACTTTAGGAATAGAATCAAGTTGTGATGAAACTTCAGTAGCTATAGTAAAAAATGGTAGAGAAGTGCTTTCTAATGTTATAAATTCACAAATAAAAATACATGAACAATTTGGTGGGGTTGTTCCAGAAATTGCTTCTAGAAACCATGTTGAAGCAATTTCTGAAGTAACAAAACAAGCATTAGAAGAAGCTAACATGAAATTTGAAGATATAACACATATAGCATGTACATATGGTCCAGGTTTAGTTGGTGCGTTATTAGTAGGTGTTTCATATGCTAAAGCATTAAGTTACACATTAAATATACCATTAGTGGGAACAAACCATATAGAAGGTCATATTGCAGCAAATTATATAACACACAAAGATTTAGAACCACCATTTTTATGTATGGTTGTTTCTGGTGGACATACACACTTAGTACATATAAAAAATTATAAAGAATTTGAAATATTAGGAAAAACAAGAGATGATGCAATAGGAGAGGCTTTTGATAAGGTTGCAAGAGTAATAGGTTTAGGATATCCAGGTGGTCCTAAAATAGATAAATTAGCAAAACAAGGAAACGCAAATATTCCATTACCTAAAACACATTTTGATAATTTAGATTTTAGTTTTAGTGGAATAAAGACTGCAATAATAAATTTACATCATAAAAATCCAGAAGTTAATAAAGCTGATTTATGTGCAAGTTTCGAAGAAACTGTTACAGATGTATTATTAACTAATGTATTAAAAGCAGCTAAAAAGTTAGGAATAAATAAAATAGCATTAGCAGGGGGAGTTTCTGCTAATACATATATAAGAGCAAAATTTCTAGAGTTAGAAAAAACACACAATATGAAAATTTATTATCCAGAACCAATATTGTGTACAGATAATGCAGCTATGATAGCATGTGCGGGATATTATAATTATATTAATGGAAAAAGATCAGATTTATATCTGAATGCAATACCTAATTTGAAATTAGGTGAAGAATAAGTTAAATACAATATAGTAGTATTATAGGTAAAAACAATGTAAATAAATAATAGCAAATGCAAAAGTAAATATAAAATAGAAAAGGAGGAATAAAATATTGTCAATATATGTAATAGCAGACTTACACTTATCTTTTACACAAAATAAACCCATGAATATATTTGGTGATAATTGGACAAATCATGAAGAAAAAATAAAACAAGACTGGTTAGAAAAAGTAAAACCTAATGACACAGTTATTCTTCCAGGTGATTTTTCATGGGCTACATATTTAGAAGATACAAAATTAGATTTTGAATACTTACATAATTTGCCAGGGAAAAAAATATTACTAAAAGGAAATCATGATTATTGGTGGACAACATTAACAAGTATGAGAAAATTTATATCAGATAATAATTTTGAAAATATAGATTTTTTATATAATAATTCATATTTAGTAGAAGATAAGATAATTGTTGGCACAAGAGGTTGGGTGTTGCAGGACACAGAAGAATCTAGAAAAATGATAAATAGAGAAAATGAAAGATTGAAATTATCTTTGAAAAATGCAATAGAAAATTTTGGAGAAGATAAAGAAATAATAGTTTTTATGCATTATCCTCCACTTTCTTCTAAAAATCTTTTGAATAATTTGCATTTGGAATTTTATAAAACAATGAAACAATATGATGTAAAAAGGTGCTATTATGGGCATTTACATGGAAATTCACATAAGGATGCTATTGAAGGTGAGATTGGCGGAATTGATTTTAATTTGGTAAGTGCGGATTATTTGGATTTTAAATTGCAAAAAATTTGATTTTGGGCAATTAGTTGAGATATAACATAAGGCTAAAAAGACATAAAAATAATAATCACAAACTATTGCAAATTTACCAAAATATGGTATAATAATAAAGCTAATTACTTAAAAAAAGTAACATAAAAGAGATTTGAAAGGATGTATGTAAAAATGAGTATTAAAGTAGAAAAAACAGAAAATGCAAATGAACTAAAATTAACTTTTAATGTTCCAGCAGAACAATTTGATGAAGGAATGAAAAAAGTATATGCAAAAACAGCTAAATATTTCAATATACCAGGATTTAGAAAAGGAAAAGCACCAATGACTTTAGTTGAAAGAACTTATGGTCCAGAAATATTTTATGAAGACACATTTAATGAGATAGTTCCAGAAATATTTGAAAAGGAAATTGCAGAAAATAAGTTAGAAATAGTAAGCAAACCAGAAATTGATATAGTAGAAATGGCTAAAGGAAAAGATTTAGTATTTACTGCAGTTGTCCAAGTTAAACCAGAATTTAAATTAGGAAAATACAAAGGAATTTCATTAAAAAAGGTTGAATATAATGTAACAGATGAAGACATTGAACATGAATTAGGTCATATGGCAGATAAAAATTCAAGATTAGTAAGTATAGAAGATGAACCAGTTGTAGAAAATGATATAGCTGTTATAGATTTTGAAGGTTTTGTAGATGGAGTAGCTTTTGAAGGTGGAAAAGCTGAAAAACATGAATTAAAAATAGGAAGTAAAACATTTATTCCAGGATTTGAAGATCAAGTAATAGGAATGAAAATTGGTGATGAAAAAGATATAAATGTAAAATTCCCAGAAGAATATTTTTCAGCAGAATTAGCTGGTAAAGATGCAACATTTAAAGTTAAATTACATGAAATAAAAAGAAAAGAATTACCAACATTAGATGATGAATTTGCTAAAGATGTTAGTGAATTTGATACATTAGAAGAATTAAAAAATAGTATAAAAGAAAAATTAGAAGAAGAAAATGCTAATAAAGCAAAATATGAAACAGAGGAAAATGCAATTCAAAAAGTATGTGATTCAACACAAATAGATATACCATCAGGAATGATAGCAACAGAAATTGATAACATTTTAAAAGATATAGAAACAAAATTATCATATCAAGGTATAAATATGAAACAATATTTACAAATGGTTGGAAAAACTGAAGATGATATGAGAAAAGAATATGAAGAAAGTGCTCAAAAATCTGTAAAAAGCAGATTAGTATTAGAAGCTATTGTAAAAGCAGAAGAATTAGAAGCTTCTGAAGAAGAAATATCTGAAAAAGTTAAAGAAATGGCAGAAAATTACGGTAGAGATGCAGAAGAATTAATGAAAAATGAACATTTACTAAATTATATAAAAGAAAATATGAAGTCAGAAAAAGCAGTAAAATTTGTAGTAGAAAACGCAAAAATAAAATAATTAATAAATGTAGAAAAATTAGGGGTGAAAATCCCTAATTTTTTATGGGCATAAATTATATAATAGCCCAGAATTTAGATGGTTTTAGAAAAAATAATTATAAATAACTATTGAAAAAAAAGTAAATATATTATAAAATGCATTTAATATTTTATAATATATAGTAACAAAAATATATAGTAATTATAAAATATATTAATTAATAAAAAACATAACAATTTGTTATATAAAATAATTATTAGTAAATAATTAAATTAATAATTATATTTATACATAATAAAATAGTAATTATTTTAATTAAAATTTAGGAGGATAAATATGTTAGAAAAAAATAGTTTAGTACCATATGTAGTTGAACAAACATCAAAAGGAGAAAGATCATATGATATTTTCTCAAGATTATTAAAAGATAGAATTATATTTTTAGGGGAAGATGTTAATGCAACATCAGCAAGCTTAGTAATAGCACAATTATTATTTTTAGAATCAGAAGACCCAGACAAAGAAATATCTTTATATATAAATAGCCCAGGAGGTTCTATAACAGACGGTATGGGAATTGTTGACACAATGAATTATATAAAATGTCCAGTTTCTACAATTTGTATAGGAATGGCTGCTAGTATGGGCGCAGTACTTTTAGCTTCTGGAGAAAAAGGAAAACGTTTTGCAACACCTAATGCAGAAATACTTATACATCAACCTCTAATAGGTGGTGGAGGACTTTCTGGTCAAACTACTGAAATAAAAATTCATGCAGATCACATGGTAAAAACTCGTGAAAAATTAAATAAATTATTAAGTGCTAGAACAGGTCAGCCTTTGGAAGTAATAGATAAAGATACTGAAAGAGATAATTATATGACTGCTCAAGAAGCATTGGAATATGGTTTAATAGATGGAATTATGGAAAAAAGAGCATAGAAATAAAAAATAGAGGAGATTTAAGAATGCAAAGTAGAGAACAAAGCAGAAAAATTAGATGTTCTTTTTGTGGTAAATCACAAGAACAAGTACAAAGGATTATTGCAGGTCCAGGTGTATATATTTGCAATGAATGTATAGGGGTTTGTACAAATATTATAGAAGAAGATTCATATGATGATTCTGAAATGTCATATACTATTGATGAAATAAATACTTTACCAACACCAGCTGAAATAAAAAATGTTTTAGATGAATATGTAATAGGTCAAGAAAATGCCAAAAAAACGCTTTCTGTTGCTGTGTATAATCATTATAAAAGAGTTAATAATAATAACTTGGAAACAAATAATAATATAGAAATTCAAAAAAGTAATATTTTATTATTGGGACCAACAGGGTGTGGAAAAACTTTATTAGCTCAAACTCTAGCTAGAATTTTGAATGTACCTTTTGCAATTGCAGATGCTACAACATTAACAGAAGCAGGTTATGTTGGTGAAGATGTAGAAAATATTTTATTAAAATTAATTCAAAATGCTAATTATGATATAGAAAAAGCAGAAAAAGGAATTATATATATAGATGAAATAGATAAAATAACAAGAAAATCAGAAAATCCATCAATAACTAGAGATGTAAGTGGTGAAGGTGTGCAACAAGCATTACTTAAAATTATTGAAGGAACAGTTGCATCAGTTCCACCTCAAGGAGGAAGAAAACATCCTCATCAAGAATTTATACAAATAAATACAGAAAATATTTTATTTATTTGTGGAGGAGCATTTGAAGGTTTAGAAAAACTAATAAATGATAGAATTGGTAAAAAAGCCATAGGTTTTGGAGCTAAAATAGAAAGTGAAAAAAATTTAGATAAATCAAAAGTGTTTAGCGAACTATTGCCACAAGATTTATTAAAATTTGGATTAATTCCAGAATTTGTAGGAAGACTACCAATAGTAGCAACATTGCAAGATTTAGATAAAGAAGCATTAACCAAAATAATTACAGAACCAAAAAATGCATTAGTCAAACAATATAAAAGATTATTTGAATTAGATAATGTAGAACTTGAATTTGAAAAAGAGGCTTTAGAAGAAATTGTTAATAAAGCTATTGAAAGAAAAACAGGTGCAAGAGGTTTACGTGCAATATTAGAGGATATAATGAGAGATATAATGTTTGATATACCATCAGATCCTAGAATTGAAAAATGTATTATAACAAAGCAAACAGTTTTAAATGGGGAAAAACCACAAGTAATTATAAATGAGAATAGAGAAATGGCTAAAATTACTAAAAAAATTAAGGCTAAAGCAAATAAAAATGTAGAAACTGCATAAAATGTTTGCATTTGAAAAAAAGATATGCTAAAATTAAGCAGAAGAAAAAAATATGAATGGAGAGTGTAAAAATGACAGTATTAAAATATATAGTATTAGCAATTTATGTAATAATTTGTATAGCTTTAATAATAATAGCTACAATTCAAACTAAAGATTCTTCAGGTGGAGCATCAGGAGCTATAACAGGTTCTTCTACAAATAATTTCTATGAAAAAAATAAAGGAAGAACTAAAGAAGGAAAAATAAAAAGAGTAACTATTATATTAGGAATTGCATTTATAGTAACTTCAATTATATTAGGTGTATTATATACAATGTAATTTAATATAATATAAAAAAATAGTAACTGTAAAAAAGGAAACCTCAAAATTGTAACTATTATATAATTTTGAGGCTCTTTTTTGTATAAATTATAAGAAGGTGAGATAATGAAAGAAAAAACATACAAAACAGGTGTTTTAAGATTAAATCAAAAAGGATTTGGTTTTGTAAAATTAGAGCAATTAGAAGAATTAAATAATCAACAAAACGAAGAAGAAACAGAAGAAATATTTATTTCAAGTAATAATATTAATAATGCATTAAATGAAGATACTGTTTTAGTTGAAATATTTGAAACTTCCGAAAATGAACAACATAAAGAGGGAAAAATTATTAAAATATTAAAACATGGAAAAGATACCATAGTGGGTCTTCTAAAAAAAAGTAAAAATTTTGGATTTGTAATACCTGATGATAAAAAATTTGGAACAGATATATTTATTTCAAAAAAAGATATTGGAAAAGCTAAAAATAATCAGAAAGTAGTAGTTAAAATAACAAAATTTGCACAAAAAGGAAGAAAAGCAGAAGGAAAAATAATTGAAATACTTGGAGATATAGATGAAGCTGGTGTAGATATGTTATCACTAGTTAAAGAATATAATTTACCATATGAATTTCCTAAACCAGTATTAAAAGAAGCAAGAAGTTATGGAAAAAAAATAACAGATAATATACAAAATAGCAAATTCAATAGATTAGATTTTAGAAACAAAGAAATATTTACTATAGATGGTGAAGATGCAAAAGATTTAGATGATGCAATATGTATAGAAAAAAATGAAGATGGAAATTATATATTAGGTGTTCATATTGCTGATGTTAGCTATTATGTTAAAGAAGATTCTAAATTAGATAAAGAAGCAATTTTAAGAGGTACAAGTGTATATATGATGGATAGAGTAATACCAATGTTACCAAAAGAATTATCAAATGGAATTTGTAGTCTTAATGAAGGTGAAGACAGATATACATTATCAGTTATTATGGAAATAAATAATAAAGGACAAGTTGTTTCTTCAGATATAAGGAAAAGTGTAATAAAAGTAACAAAAAGAATGTCATATAATGGTGTGTATAAAATTTTACAATTTATAGAACAACAAGAAACAGAACAAAAAGTGTATGAAGATTATGAAAAAATAGAATTTTCAAAAAAAGATATAGAAGAAATTAATAAATATAAGCCATATTTCAATAGTTTTAAATTGATGAAGGAGCTAGCATTAATACTAAAAAATAAAAGAAAAAAAGATGGAAGCTTAGATTTAGATGTTCCTGAAAGTAAAATTATATTAGATAAAAATGGGGTAGCAATAGATGTAAAAAAATATGAAATTACATTTGCAAATGAAATTATAGAGCAATTTATGCTTATTGCAAATGAAACAGTTGCAGAAAAATTTTATTGGCTAGAAGCACCATTTATATATAGAGTTCATCCTGTTCCAGATATGGAAAAAGTAAATGAATTAAACAAATTTTTATGGAATTTAGGTTATAAAATTAAAGGAAATAAAGATAATTTACATCCAAAAGCATTTGCAGAAGTTTTGGAACAAGTAAAGGGAAAACCAGAAGAAAGAGTTGTATCAAATTTAATTTTAAGAACATTAAAAATAGCACAATATGAAAGTGAAAATCAAGGACATTTTGGAATTGCAAGCAAATATTATTGTCATTTTACATCACCAATCAGAAGGTATCCAGATTTGTTTATACACAGAATCATTTCTAAATATATAGAAAAGAATTATAATTTAACAAATTCAGAGTTAGAAAATTATTATAATAAGGCAACAAAATATGCAAAAACATCTTCAGAAAGAGAAAAAGTAGCTCAAAAAGTTGAAAGAGATAGTGTAAATATTAAAAAAGCAGAATATATGCAATCTAAGATTGGTGAAGAATATGTAGGAATAATTTCAAATATTACATCTTTTGGAATTTTTGTGGAGTTAGAAAATACAGTTGAAGGATTAATTAGATTTGAAAATTTGGGTGATGAGTATTTTATTTATGATGAGGAACACAAAAGTTTAACTGGAGAAAAAACAGGCTTTATGTATAAAATAGGTGACAATATTAATATAAGAGTTATTGAAGCAAATAAAGAATTAAGACGTATTTCATTTGAAAAGGTTTAAAAAAATAAATTTATATAACAAGAACCAGAAAAACAATTATAAATACTGGTTCTTGTTTTTTATAATAATTGTATAATAATATGAAAAGAATAAATTGTTAATTATCGTAAAAATAAGGTTAAATTTGTAAAAATAATGCAAAACAAATTAAAAACAATAACAGTAATACTACCAATAACATTTTCATTAACTTTATATTCATAAATAGCAAAAGACATATTTTTAATAAAAACCCATATACTTAAAATACATATAAGCCACTTCATAAACATCATATAAATACCTCCTTATGGCGAATTATTAAATTGATATCCAGATTTAATGTTAACACTAACATTAACTTTAAAAAACGAATTTTTAAAGTTTTCAAGCCAATCAGAGCTAATCCACTCATTCCATGTTGGATAATAATATAAAGCATATTTACCAAAACCAACTACATCAGCATTGTACTCTTTGCTCAATTTGTATAAATAATTTTCTAATTCTACTTTAACATAATCTTCAGCATATGAATTTATTAATTCAATATCTTTTAAAGAACTATAATCAGTATTTTCATCTAAAGAAAGACCATATCCATCTAGATAAACATTAATAGAAATAAATGGAGAACCATTTATAAAATCAACATTGATTTTTGTTTTATTCTTCATATTTATGCTTAAATCTATATTAGATCCTTGAACAGAAGGATTGGGAATAGAAAGTGTACAATTTTTTAATTCATTAGTTACTAATAAATGGCAAATAGTTTCAATACCATTAAGTTCTCCAACTAATTTTCCATCTTGAAATATGGCAGTTCCAAATATTTCAACTCTTTCTTTATCTAAAATAGGTGATTGACCTGCTACATAATTTCCATCAGATTCATTATTAAAAGTATTTTTATAATTGTAATTAAAATTAAGAGTATTCCCAGTATTTAAACCACCTAAGATGGCATATGGTTGTATGAATTTAGTTTGAAATGAAGAAATAAAATCTGCTAATTTTGTGGAGGTAGTATAACCAGTATATTCACTAGAACTTAAGGCAACCTGATAATATCTTGCTGTTAAAGTTTCTACAAAGGGTGTTGCATTTTGTATAAATATTGAAGCTGGACATTTGGATATTATTAAATTACAGTCAGGTCGTACTTCAATATTATTTGCAAAAGTATCAATATATTCAGATAATCCTTTGGATGCAAGTTCTTCAGAAATTATTATTGCTTTACAATGAGATAGATCAACTTCTTTGTTAATGTAACTATCAATAAGACTTAGACCAGAATTTATACTGTTACATTTTACAGTTATACTGTCTGTTGTATTAGATTGACTACTACCACTAGAATTTGAACCAGAATCAGGAATAGAAAATTGCAAAGTAAGTAAAAGTAAATCATCATTAGAAATATCAAGTCCTAAAGCTATTGCATATGCAAGGTCTTCAATTCCACGTGCATCATAACAACCAGTTAAAGAAGTAAGAAGTATTAATAATATGAATAAAATTAAAAGTAATTTCTTTCTCATGTTAATTTACCATGTATGAATAAAATCATACGTGCCCTTTCTCTTTATTAATAAATTTTAGTTTTAAATTAGCAAACAACAATATCAGTAAACTTATTCCAAATATTAAAATTAAACAAGCTACTTTATAAAAATTTTCAAGTGAATGAACAAATGTTACATATGTTGAAGGAATAATTACTAGTGTTAACAAAAATAAACCATATGCATATTTTACAGCTCCTGTATCACTCAAATTCGTTAACTTTTTAAAAATATACAAAGAAAAGAATATATTAAAACTTAAATATGAAATTGACGAAATAATCCATATAAAAATAAATATAGCATCAACTCTTTGTAAAAATCTTCCATATTCTACACTTCTAGCTAATAAATAAAGAGGAAAGTCTTCTCCACTTTTTAGAGTAAAATTAAGAGATAGAATAAGGCTAATAACACTTAAAAATAAGCATATTCCAGACAATATTACAGAAAATAAAGATACCTTTTTAAAATCTCCATTTTTGTTTAAAAAAGGATTAATAAAAAATAAATATAATATTCCAGAAAAGCTAGTTAAATTAGTTAATCCTGTAAGAAATGTTTGTTTTGCACCATAACCTAATATTGGAAATATTAGTTGAGGTATAAAATTTTTCATAGAGGATAGGAGTATAACAAATATGCTTAAAATTAATAAAGGCAATATTATCAAATTAACTTTACATAAAACTTTAATAGAAAAATTATTTGAAATTATTGCACTAACAAGAAAAAATAGTGCAATAAATATTAAAGGCGACTTTTTAAAATAAATTAATTTTAAAATTTCACAAGTATTTTTTAATAGTAATATAGAACTTATTACTAATAAAGAGATATATAATATTCCTATAATTGTTTTTAAAGTTTTTCCACCTAAAAAATCACAAATATCCAACAAATCATATTCAGTGAATTTTTTAAATAAAGTACATAGAATTGTAACTATAAAGATAACTATTATACTTATATAAATAACATTTAACCATGAAGATGTTCCAACAACTTGAATTATTTCTTTTGGTGCATTTATTATAATATTGTTAATAATCATAATAGAAATTAAACCAATAGCTTCTACAAGTCCAATTTTTTCAGATTTCATAATTTCTCCTTTCTTACACATGCATATTAATTATTAAATATAATAATTATCTACTATTTTCATTTTTCCATAACATACTTATTTTACCTTGAGCATATTTTTTCTTAGGATTAACAGTAGTAGAACGATTTTCTCTTTTCCAAATAGGTGGTAAAAAATATGAACTTTGTGAACGTTTATTATTGCGTAAAATATAAGGCACAACATAAGAACAACCAAATGATTTTAAGCTACAAAGTAAAGCTATTTGTATAAATAATCCAGCAGATATTCCTAAAAATCCAGCCCAATATCCTAAAATAATATATATAAATCTACAAATTCTAACAGTAAACCCAAAAGAATAATCAGGTATACTAAATGAACAAATAGCTGTAATTGCAACAACAATAATTAAGATGGGACTAACAAGATTAGCTTTAACAGCAGCTTCACCTAGTACTAAACCTCCTACTATTCCTATTGTAGGTCCAATAGGTGAAGGAACCCTAATACCAGCTTCTCTAATTAGTTCAAATGATACTTCCATTATTAAAATTTCAAAAATTGTTGGAAAAGGAACTGTTTTTCTTGCAGCTTCAATTGTAAATAAAAGTTCTGTTGGAAGTAATTCATGGTGATATGTTGAAATTGCAACATATATACCAGGCAAAAATAAAGCAAAAAACAAAGCTAGAAGTCTAACTGCTTTCAACAAATTAGTAAATAAAAATTTAAAATTATAATCCTCAGAAGATGACATAAAATCGTATAAAACACCTGGCATAACTAAAACATATGGGCTACCATTTACAATTACAACAACTCGTCCTTCAAGCAAATGTATAGCAGCTTTATCAGGTCTTTCTGTTGCAAGAACTTGTGGGAATAAGCTACTTCCATCATCTTGAACTAATTGTTCTAGTTGACCGTGATGATATTAAATAATCTACATCTAAATTATTTATTCTATATTTTACTTCTGCAACTAAATCATTGTTTGCAATATCTTTTAAGTAACAAATGCCAACTTTTGTTTTAGTAATTTTGCCAATAGAACAATTTTCAATTACAAGATTTTCGTTATTAATAAATCTTCTAAGCATTGATGTGTTTGTTCTTATATTTTCAACAAATGCTTCTTGCGAACCTCTAATAACAATTTCATTTTGAGGTGAACTAATACTTCTTTGTTTAAAATTTTTAACATCTATATCAAAAGCTTTATCTAATGTATCAACTATTAGTATGCAATTTCCCATATTTATGCTTGAAAATGCTTCTTCAAACTTTTCTACTTGTTTAACATCATTTTGAGGAATTAAATGATTATATATATAATTTTCAAGATTAAATTTTTTAATTTTTCTAATAATTACATCATTATTATTTATTTCTGAAATAACTTCTTTTTCATCTGTTGTATAGGTATTTGATTTATTACGTAACATAAGTGGTTTTAAAATTGAATCATTTATAATTTTGGAATCTACCATACCATCTATATATATTAAAACACCATTATATTCTTTATTTTTTGCAAGTAAAACAAAATCACGTATAACAATATCACTATTTATTAAGCTATTATATTTAAATTTTATATAATTTAAGTTTTCTTGTAAATTTTTAAAAAAATTTGTAGGCTCTAAATCTTTTGAAGGTGATACTGGAGTGTTTTCAATATCTTTTTTATTTTGTTCTGGAATTATGAAATTGTATTTAGTAATAGGTTTATATTTAAAAAATTTGTTATAAAATTGTTTTAATAAAGTATTGTTTTTCACACAAAAGTGCCTCCTTTTAAGTTTGGAAATTATTATTGGTAGTATTTACAATAATTTGGAAAATATACGAAAAATAACGGAAACTTTTGCAATTATTAGGCTAAAAACAAGCATTACATACCCAACATGGGGTATGTAATGCTTGTTTTTAGCCTACTCTACAATAAAAAGTATAAAACTCTATCTCTTTCTCTGTATTATTTTAAATTATAACTTTGAAATTAAAATCATGTCATTTCTAATGTCATCTTGTTTACAAAATTTATAAAAATCATTTATTCTATAAGTTTCAACAATATAGCTAGAATTGTAATCAAATTTCATTGTTATACATTTTGTATACAAAGAATCATTTTTTGAAAATTCTGAAATAATTAAACTAGATTTACAATATTCAAGTGTTTCAAATGTAGTAATAAATCCAATACCAGTACCACCACTATCTTTATGAGTTGTGGCATGTTCCTTACCAAGTTTTAACAATGTAGGTATTTCAAATTCTATTCCTGTATCATAAACACTAAATTCATAAACATTATTTTTTATTCCTAAAATAGCCATTATCGCTCTATTTTTATTGTTACTATAATTTATAGCAATTATTGAATTACGTATTAAATCGCCAATTAATGTTTCTAGTTTATTTTTAGGAATAATATTATTTAATAAAAAATTAATGTCAGATGTTATTTTTAGTGTAAATTCAATATTATTTTTTATACATTCACTTTGCATATAATTGAACATATCATCTAATTCAGAAATGTTTGTTTTAGGTAGTAGATTAGCAAATTTGTTGTTACATGTTAAATTACTATACTCTTCTGATAATGTATTTATTCTATTAATAATATTACCATATTCTTCTTTAAAATTATTATTATGTGGTTGCATTATTTTGTCTAACTTTAGTTTTAAGGCTGATTGTCTATTATAAAACTCGTGATTTGCTTTTACCAAATTATTCTTCTCTGTTAATGCTTTTTCTAAGTCTTCCTTTGTTTTGTTAAGTTCTTCTTCATAATCTTTTATAGTTTTTTCTAAAAGCTTTTGCTTTTGATATATTATGAATGTTTTACGAATAGCTAATGCCATAATTATTATAAATGAAATAAGTAAAATTGTTAAATTTATAAATGAAAAATTATAGTAATTTGACATTAAAAAATATATAAAAATTATAAGTATACTAATTGATAATATAAAAAAATCAAAGTACTCATTTTCTCTTTTTGCTCTTAAAAAGGGAAATCCATTTTTAAATCTAGGTATTTTGAATAATCTAAAAATGATATAAAATTCTATAGTAAATATGTATAAAAAATTAATAGGATTAGTATAACTATAGTTTGGTAATAGCAATATAATTATAATGTCTACTATAACTGAAGCAATAAAGTATGCTATATAGCAAATTGCAACAGATAACGTAGTTACAATAAATGAAACATTTAATTTATTTTCTGTTAATTTTCCCAAAATAATACTGTAAAATATACAAATAAAGTAAAAAATTGGTATAGCAGATAGATTTATTTTTATTATACTTTCAATACTTCCTAAAAGCATACATAATCCTAATATTAGTATGCTTTTAGAAGATTTTATATATACTTGTTTATTAATTATTTTGTAAAATACATATGTAATACATAAATTTAAACCTATAAATTTTATGATAGAATATATAAAATTTATGCTCATTATAAACTCCTTTCTAAAAAATATAGGTTAATTATACAATAAAAAAAGAGAGTAATCAAATATTATGCTAAATTAGCAAAATATTTGAAATACTCTCCGAAAGAGATTTTTTAGTTATGCTTTAATGAAAAATTCCAAAATTTCCCAGAATTTATCCCACATACTAATCACTTCCTTAAATTATTTGTACACTTAGTACATACCAAAATAATACCACCAAACCCGCTCAACTCTAGTGATATAAAAGAATGCAATTAAAGTACAAAAAATACAAAAAAGTGAAAAAATATGACAAAACACGATTTAAAAATATTATTGTAGAGTAGGCTAAAGAGGACATTATGTAACCAATGCAAGCTAACATAGTGTTCTGAAGCGAAGTTAAGGTGGGGACCGACAAACTACAATATGTTATAGATTGAACGAAGTGAAAATCTATTACATATTGTGTGCAGTTGGGGCGAAGCTCAGAACACTATGTTAGCTTGCATTGGTTGCATAATATCCTCTTTAGCCGAACAACTGCAAAAGAACCAAACCGCAAAAAAACAAACTAAAACAAAAAAAGATTATTCAAAAATATCAAAATTTTGAATAACCCTTTATCACAATAACAAACATTAAATACATTTCCTAATCTTTTCCACATAATAATAAATAAACTCAGTAGGCGTAGGAACACCAGTTTCATAATTAATCTTAGCAGTATAATATTTCTCCAAATCCTCCAAACTAGACATTCTCCACGCATGCAAAATAGCATTTTGCATTGCCCTACTAATCGTACTACCAGAACGTTGATATTTATTTCCTAAAAACTGAATAATACTAATTCTACTAGTTGTTGCAGAATCATTTGTTAAAATATAATAAATAGCATCATATAAATACTTTCTACCCTGAAGATGTAAACCAACACCAATTAAATTTAACTCTGTATTAATCTTATTAGTAATAACCTCTTCCAAATTATCAGTATTATTATGCTTAATACTAGTAACAGAAGGAGAATTAACAGAATAATCATTTAACAAAAGTATAGTATCAATCACATTTTTTACAGAATAACTTTTATGATTTTTATAAAAAATTAAATCAACACCATTTTTATGCAAATAATTATAAACAGAAGAAGAAGCAACAACCGTTGTTACTATAATCAGCGTTTTTTTACCAGCATGCCTGTTATTTAATGTTTCTATTAAATTAAAACTAGTATCATTTCCAGTACCATTATGTAATTCTAAATCTAAAATAATTACATCTGGAGAATACTTATCAATATAGTTTAAACCATCAATATCAGAATTAGTAACACCAACAAACATAACATCAGTCCTACTATTCACATAATTTTTAAACTCTTCACAATCATTAATATTATCTTCAACTAATAATAAAGTTACAACTTTTTCATTCATATTTATTTAATGTAGTATCATAAAAATACTATATTATCCTCCTTTTTTTATATATATAATAATAATATAGCACAATTTATACATATTTGTATACAAAAAAATCACTTTTTGTCACATTTTAATATGCTATAATAACAATATACAAAAAAAGGCTTATAGGTAACCTAAAAAAACCTAAATATATTGTATAAGGAGAAATATACTGTTAATAAAAAGTATATATAAAAATAAATGGTAAAAAAGGAAGTAGGAATTAGAATTCAAAATATAAGAAAACAATTAAATTATAGTAAGGAAAAACTTGGTAGAAAATTAGGAGTAACAGGTCAATTTATAAGTGTTGTTGAAAAAGGTGAAAGTTCATTATCATATGATAAATTAGAAATTTTATGTAATATAAGTGGTTATTCATCAGATTTTATATTATTTGGAAAAGATAATTCAGAAGAAATAAATACAAAAAAATTATTAAAACAATACAATGAAGAACAAATTCAGGAAGCATGCAAAATAATAAGCAAAATTGCTGTATTTATAAAAAATGATGATGTTAGCTAAATAAAAAAACAAGGAAAAGTATTATTTTTTTCCTTGTTTTGCTATATAATAATTTATGTCGAAATATGTAACTTCAGGTGGTAGTTGTTCTTTCATATCACGAAGTCTTGAGCCATCCATAAAGTGTATAATATTACAAATTTCCTTTTCATATTTAGTATTAATATCTTTCTCTAAATCAATTTCTAAACCAATTTTGTAACATTCTAATAAATGTTTTTCAATTGTATATTGAGTAAGACCTCTTAGTGCTACTATTTCTGGTATTGTTTTTCCAGAAGTGTATAAATTATAAGTTACAATTTTTGTATCTTCTTTAGGTTCTTTTGGAATCTTTAATTTTTTTTGCTTAATTTCAGGATTAATAGTTGAAAAATCTTGTTTAGCAATATTATTTTCTTGCACAAATTTTTGTATTTCTTCTATAAAATAATTCCCATAATTTTCAGCCTTATATTTTCCAATTCCAGATATATTACATAATTCATAAATTGATGTAGGATATAATATACACATTTCAATTAATGTTGAATCTGAAAAAATAATAAATGGTGGAACATTCAGTTGTGTGGCAATATTTTTTCTTATAACAGATAGTTTATCAAAAAGGTTATGGTTGTATGTAACCAAAAATTGTTTATCTGCAATTTTTTCTATTTTGCGTCTAATAAAAACTGTTTTATCTTTAAATAATACATCATTACAATTAGGCGATAAAGCCAAAATTGGATATTTATCACCAATACAATTAATATAATTTTCAGATATTAAAAAAGAAATTAATTCTTTTATAGTTTCTTTGGAATACTCACTCATTATTCCATATGTAGATAATTCATTAAAATTAAAAGATTTTATTTTTGAAGTTTTTGAACCTTTTAAAACATCTGTAACCATTCCAATTCCAAATCGTTCTTTCATTCTTTTTATACAAGACATAATTTTTTTGGCATCTGTAGTAATATTTGTAGATTCAATTTCACTATTACAATTTCCACAGTTATTACAATTTTCATAATCTGTATTTTCACCAAAATACTCTAAAATATATTTACGAAGGCATTTATCTGTATTACAATAATCAACCATATCATTAAGTTTTTGATATTCAATTAAATTTAAATTATTTGATTTATTTTGTTCTATTAAAAATTTATTAGATACAATATCTGTTCTATTAAACAGTAAAATACACTCTGAACTTGAACCATCTCTTCCAGCACGACCAGCTTCTTGGTAATAGCTTTCTAAATCTTTTGGCATATTATAATGAATTACATAACGAATATTCGATTTATCTATTCCCATTCCAAATGCATTAGTAGCAACCATTATTTGAGTTTTATCAAAAACAAAGTCATTTTGATTTTTAGTTCTTGCAGAATCAGACATTCCACCATGATATTTTGAAACTAAAAATCCATTATTTAATAAGTCATCATATAAATTATCTACATTTTTTCTTGATAAACAATAAATAATTCCAGATAAATCTTTATGTTTTGTTATGTAATCAAGTACATATTTTTTTCTATCATTTGGAGTTTCAACAGAAAAATAAAGATTTTCTCTATCAAAACCAGTTGTTAAAGTAAATGGATTTGATAGTTTTAACAAATTGATAATATCTTTTTTTACTGCTTGTGTAGCAGTAGCGGTAAATGCTGCAACTATTGGTCTGTGTTTTAAATTTAAAATTACATTAGCAATTTCAGTATAGCTTGGTCTAAAGTCATGACCCCATTGTGAAACACAGTGTGCTTCATCTATTGCAAACATTGAAATATTAATTTGGTTTAATAAATTGATAAAATTTTCTGAGCTTAATCTTTCTGGTGCAACATATATAATTTTGTACATTCCTAATTTTGCATTTTCTAGAGTTTGGAAATATTCTTTAGTTGTTAATGAGCTATTTATATAAGTTGCCGGAATTCCGTTTTGAACTAATGAATCAACTTGATCTTTCATTAATGAAATTAATGGAGAAATAACTATTGTGGTTCCAGTAAATACTAAAGCTGGTATCTGATAACATATAGATTTCCCAGCACCTGTTGGCATTATTGCTAAACAGTCTTCGTTGTTTAAAATGTGTAATATAATTTCTTTTTGACCATTACGAAAATCATCGTAACCAAAGTGCTTTTTTAGTAATTGTTTTGCAGTTGCTATCATATTTCATCTTCTTTCTACATAAAATTTAATTAATAGTACCAAGTTATTAATGGTTTGTCAAGTTATAAGGGGGGAGTAAGAAAATGTTTTTTATAGATGGGCATTGTGACACATTGAGTAAAGCTTTAGATGAAAATAAAGATTTATTTGATAATAATTTACAGTTTTCTTTTAAAAAAGTTAAATCAATTGGTGGTGGAGTACAAGTTATGGCATGTTTTATTGATACAGAATTTTTAAATGAAAATAAATATGGAGAAAATGCAGGATTTAATAGATGTAAAATGATATTGGATAAATTAAAAGATTATGAGTTAAGTAATAATTTAAATATAACTATAAAAAATAAAAAGGATTTATTGGATTGTGTTGAAAATAATAGTATTAAGGTTATATTAAGTATAGAAAATGGAAGTGCTATTTCAAAAAAAATTGAAAATGTAGAATATTTATATAACAGAGGAATAAGAGTAATGTCTGTTACATGGAATGATGATAATGAATTAGGTTGTGGAGCACATACATTAAATGATACGGGTTTAACCCGGATTAGGCATTAAATACATAAAAAAATTAAACCAGTTAGGAATTATAGTTGATGTTTCCCATTTATCAGAAAAAAGTTTTTGGGATGTTATTGATATAGCAGAAAATAATGTTGTTGCAACACATTCAAATGTTTTTGAAATTTGCAACAATTCAAGAAATTTAAAAGATAATCAAATAAAAGCAATTGCCCAAAAGGGTGGAATTATTGGAATTTGCTATTATTCAGATTTTTTAAATAACAACAATAATGCAAGTATAGAAGATGTTGTACAACATATTAAGTATATAAAAAAATTAGTTGGAGTTAATTATATTGGTTTAGGCAGTGATTTTGATGGAATGAGCTATGAAAAAACTGCAAAAGGAGTACAAGATATTACACAAATAAAAAACATAAAAAATTTACTTTTAAAAGAAGGGTTTACTACTTATGAAATAGAAAAAATTATGTGGGAAAATTGGTTTAATGTTTTTCATAGGGTTGCATTTGCATAATAAAAAGTGCTATAATAATATTGTTAAATTTTACCAAGAGGAAAGGAAAAAATCATATGGATTTTAGCAATATTAAAGTATATGCTTTTGTTGGACCATCTGGTACAGGAAAAAGTTATAGAGCCCAAATGGTTGCAAGTGAAAATAATATAGAATATATAATAGACGATGGACTATTAGTAAACGAAAATGCAGTAGTAGCAGGAACTTCCGCAAAAAAAGCTCCAACTAAAATTGAAACTGTGAAACATGCCCTTTTTTTAGAAGAACAAGAAAAAAAGGAAATGCAAGAAGCTTTCGTAAAATATAATCCATCTTCAATTTTAATTTTAGGAACATCAGATGGAATGGTAGCAAAAATTGCTATGAATTTAGGATTACCTCAAATAATAAAAACTATTTACATTAATGAAGTTGCAACAGAAGAAGAAATGGAAAATGCTAGAAGAATAAGGGTAACAGAAGGAAAACATGTAATTCCTGTTCCAACATTTGAAATAAAAAAGGATTTTTCAGGATATTTATTAGATCCTCTTCAAATTTTTAAATCTAAAGGAAAAGGCAAAACTCCATATATTTCAGAAAAATCAATAATAAGACCAACATTTAGTTATATGGGAAAATTTACAATTTCAGATAGTGTATTTAAGCAAATTATAGAATATTTGGCTAATAAAGAACCATCAATACATAAAGTTATTAGAACTAGAGTAAATACAGGCGAAATTGGTACTGAAATTTATATGGAAGTTATAGTTAATTATGGTAAAAGAATAGTGGATGTTTTACAAGATTTTCAGATTAAATCTAAAAAAGAAATAGAAAGACTTACAGCAATGAATGTATCAAAAATAGATGTAATGGCTAAAGGAATTAATATGCCTAAAGATTTAAATTTATAAATATTAATTAAAGATAATAAATCAAAACCAAAAATTTATATAATGATTTTGACTAATTAAGTTATAAGAGGAGGAAATTTAAAATGGGATTTATAGTTGCAATAGATGGACCAGCAGGAAGTGGTAAAGGAACGGTAACAAAAATATTAGCTAAAAAAATGAAATTAACTAGTATAGATACAGGTGCAATGTACAGATGTGTTACACTTGCTATTATAAGAAATAATATAGATTTAAATGATATAGATAAAATAAAAGAATTATTAGAAACAATTAAAATTGAATTAATAGAAGAGAAGAATAAACAAATAGTAAAATTAAATGGTGAAGATGTTTCAAAAGAAATAAGAGAAAATCCAGTAAATCAAAAGGTTTCAATAGTTTCAGCAATAAAAGAAATACGTTTAAAATTAGTAGAACTTCAAAGAGAAATGGCAAAAACTCAAGATATTATAATGGAAGGAAGAGATATTACAACAGTAGTTTTTCCAAATGCAGATTTAAAAATTTATATGGATGCAGATTTAGAAGAAAGAGCAAGAAGACGTTTTGAACAAAATAAAAGTAAAAATATAGAATGTACATATGAAGAAGTTTTAGAAGATATGAAAAAACGTGATGAAAATGATAAAAATAAAGAAATGGGAGCATTAAAAATAGCAGATGATGCTATAGTAATTGATTCAACTAATTTAACACAAAAAGAAGTTGTTAAAAAAATAGAAAAATTAATAAAAAAAGAAAAAAAAACTAATAAATTAGAACCAAAAATATATGCACAAAGACCTGAAAATACAAGAAAAAGGGTAGTAAGAAAAATAGTAAAAACTTTTTTAAGTAGTTTATATAGAATTTTTTATAGAATAGAAATTACAGGGGAAGAAAATAAACAAAAAGCTGCTAAAAGTGGGGGATATATTATTTGTGCAAATCATTTAAATTATCTAGATGCAGCAGCAATAGTATTATTAAGCAAAGAAAAAATAAGATTTATAGCTAAACATGATTTAGGAAGAATTGCAATTCTAAGATGGCTAGAACATTTATTTGATATAATACCAATTAAAAGAAATTCACAAGATATGGAAGCTATGAAAAGGTGTATGAAAGCATTAAAAAATAATGAAGCAATTGCAATATTTCCAGAAGGAACTAGAAAAGGTATGGAAAAAAATGCAAAAATAAAAAACGGAGCAGCATTTTTAGCAATAAAAGCAGGTTGTCCAGTAGTACCAGTTGGAATATCAGGAACATTTAAATTATTTAGCAAAATATATATAAATTACGGAGAGCCTATAGATATGTCAAAATACAAAGTTAAAGGCAAAGAAAAGGAATTACAAGAACAGGCAACAAAGGAAATTATGGATAATATAGTTATGTTGACAAATTTAAAAAAATAATATATAATTATGAACCGTTAGGAGATTGAAAATTATGGAAAATATGAGTTTTGAAGAATTATTAAATCAAACATTAAAAGAAATTAAAATAGGACAAACTGTAACTGGTAATATTGTAAATATTAATTCACAAGGAGAGATTTTTGTAGATATAGGATATAAAGCAGATGGAATAATACCAAGAGCAGAATATTCATTTAGTGAAAATGATGATCCACGTGATTCTTTTAAAGTTGGAGATAGAATTACAGCAGATATAATAAAATTAAATGATGGATTAGGAAATGTATTATTATCATACAAAAAAGCTAATTCAAAAATAGTAAAACAAGAATTTGAAAGTAAAGTAAAAAATAATTGTATATTTACTGAAAAAGTTACATCAGTAAATGAAAAAGGATTAATAATAGATTATAAAGGAATTAGAATATTTATTCCAATTTCATTGTCATCAATTCCTAGAGATGAGAAAATTGAAAATTATAAAGGAAAAACGGTTTCTTTTAAAGTAATTGAATATGATGAAAAAGCAAGAAAAATTATAGGATCAATAAAAATAATCTTAGAAGAACAAAAACAACAAAAAGAAAAAGAATTTTGGGATAATATTGAAATTGGAAAAATGTATAAAGGAATAGTTACAAGCTTAAGTTCATATGGAGCTTTTGTTGATGTTGACGGAATACAAGGTTTATTACATATTTCAGGAATGACTTGGGAAAGAGATAAAAAACCAAGTGACATTTTAAAAGTAGGTCAAGAAATAAAAGTAAAAGTTCAAGAATTTGATAAAGAAAATAAAAGACTAAAATTTGAATATGATAAAAAAGGTCCAAACCCATGGGAAAAATTTACTGAAAATTATCATGTTAATGATATTGTTACAGTAAAAGTTTCAAATATTATGCCTTTTGGAGCATTTGTGAAAATAGATAAAGGAATTGAAGGATTAGTACATATTTCTCAAATTTGTGAAAAGAAAATTGCAAAACCAGAAGATGTTTTAAAAGTTGGACAAAAAGTCAATGCAAAAATAATTAATATTGATTTAGAAAATAAAAAAGTTGAACTTTCAATTAGAGAGTTAGAAGGAACTTCAAATGAAATGATAGAAGAAACTAGCACAAATGAGAATACTAGTAATTCTAATAAATAATTAAAAAATATAATTTAGAAAAAAGGGGAAGTAGAAGAAAATGAATAACAAAAATATTAGAAATATAGCAATTATAGCTCACGTTGACCATGGTAAAACAACATTAGTAGATGCATTATTAAAACAAAGCCATATATTTAGAGAAAATGAGCAAGTAGCAGAAAGAGTAATGGACTCAAATGACTTGGAAAAAGAAAGAGGAATTACTATTCTTTCTAAAAATACATCAGTAATGTATAATGGAATAAAAATAAATATAGTAGACACTCCAGGGCATGCAGACTTTGGTGGAGAAGTAGAAAGAGTTTTACGTACAGTAGATGGTGTATTACTTTTAGTAGATGCTTTTGAAGGACCAATGCCTCAAACAAGAGAAGTTTTAAAGAAATCATTAGCATTAAATTTAAAACCAATAGTTGTAATAAATAAAATAGACAGACCTGGTGCAAATCCATTAAAAGTTGTAGATCAAGTATTAGAATTATTTATTGAATTAGATGCAAATGATGAACAACTAGATTTCCCAGTTATATATGCATCAGCTAAAAATGGTATTGCAAAAATGCATTTAGAAGATGAAACAGATAATGTACATTGTATATTTGATACAATTATAAACACAATTGAACCACCAGCATGTGATATAGAAGGAACAGCACAATTATTAGTTTCTAATATTGATTATGATGATTATTTAGGTAGAATTGCTGTAGGAAGAATAGAAAGAGGTTCTATAAAAAATGGAATGTCTGTTGCAATTTGTAAACAAGAAAAAAATATGCAAGGTAAAATTGCAAAATTATTCACATATGCAGGAATAAAAAGAGTTGAAGTAGAAGAAGCACAAGCAGGAGATATAGTAGCATTATCAGGAATTGCAGATATAAATATAGGAGATACAATTTGTGATATAAATAATCCAGAAAAAATACCATTTGTAGATATAGATGAACCAACAGTTTCTATGACATTTAGTGTAAATAATGGACCTTTAGCAGGAAAAGAAGGACAATTTATAACATCAAGACACATTCGTGATAGATTATTTAAAGAATTGGAAAGAAATGTAAGCTTACGTGTTAAAGAAACAAATTCAGCAGATAGTTTTGAAGTATGTGGACGTGGAGAATTACATTTATCAGTATTAATAGAAACAATGAGAAGAGAAGGTTATGAATTATTAGTTTCTCGTCCAAAAGTTATTATAAAAGAAATTGATGGCGTAAAATGCGAACCAATGGAAAGATTAGTTGTTAATGTTCCAGATGACGCAATTGGTACAGTTATAGAAAAATTAGGAAGACGTAAAGCAGAAATGATTAATATGGAACCAGCAGAAATAGGTCATACAAAAATAGAATTCAAAATACCAGCACGTGGTTTAATTGGATATAGAACAGAATTTTTAACAGATACAAAAGGTGTTGGAACAATGAACAGCATTTTTGAATGTTATGAACCATATAAAGGAGAAATTTCATCAAGAACACGTGGAGTTTTAGTAGCATTTGAACCAGGTGTATCAGTAACTTATGGATTATATAATGCACAAGAAAGAGGAGAGTTATTAATAGGAGCTGGTGTTGAAGTATATGAAGGTATGATAGTTGGTATAAATTCAAGAAACGAAGATATAGCAATTAATGTATGTAAAGAAAAACACTTAACAAACACAAGAGCTTCAGGTTCAGATGATGCACTTCGTTTAGTACCACCACTACAATTCTCATTAGAAAAAGCTATTGAATTTATTGGAGAAGATGAATTAGTGGAAGTTACACCATTAAATATACGTTTACGTAAAGTTATATTAGATAGTAAAACACGTGAAAGAGAAGCACGTAGAAATGCAAATAACTAATAAATAAAAAACAAAAATGATGAGTATATATTATGTAAAAATACTCATCATTTTTTACTGTTAAAATTTTTTGGGTATTGACTTTTAAAGAAATAAAAAATATAATCTAATTATCATGCTACTATAGCTCAGTTGGTAGAGCAACTGATTCGTAACCAGTAGGTCTGCAGTTCGATTCTGCATGGTAGCACCATTATGCGTTTTCGTCGAACCACTTGAAATGCGGTCATCCGTAGCGGAGCACTAAAGTGCTCCATAATCAAGTTAGTTTGATGTAAAACAGAGTGTGAATGTATCACAGCTTATGTAAGTCGATTTAGTCGGCTTATTTTTTTATGCTTTTTAAAACTATGATTTTAGTGTGTGGCTTGCAGTTGACCGCCAAACTCTTAAGGTGTCAGGACTTTATATTGTTTTATTCGTTCCGCCCCAACTACGAACTAAGAGTAAGAATCTTTCGTGCAAGGCTGATTTTGTGTTATGGGTTTTAGTAGCTTTTGCACGAAATCTTCTAACTCTTACTAGCTTGTCGGTCCCCACCTTAACTCCACTACATAAAACAATATAAAGTCCTGACACCTTTAGAGTTTGGCTACACTATTGTTGGAGTGTGTTGGATTGTAGTTTTAAAAATGAAAAATAGCCTCAAAGTATTGAAATGAGGAGGTTTTTGTGATATGATTCGTGTAGTTAAAAGAAAAATTGCGATTGAGAAAGAATTACGTTCTAAGATTGAATGGGCTTGCACTTTTAGTAATTGTGTACCAAAGATAAAGAATGGTAATTTGAGAATGGTTGAGAAAAGCAATATTGCTTATGTTGAACCACATTGTGTTGTTATTAAGGATAAGTTGTTTTTATTCTTTAATGAACATGAGTATTTTTACATAGGTAGTTTGGCTAATAAGTATCCACTCTCAAAACTAAGAGATTTTATCAGTGGTGACTAATACTAAAAGTTTTCTTTGTTTCAGCAGGTAATTTAGCAGTTTAATTATAAGATTTTTTGAAGTGTTAGTTAGCATATAGGCTTTCTAGCACTTTTATTTTTATAGTAGGAGGTTTTAAATGGAGAATTATTTAGACACTCGAACATTAGAAGAAAAGAAGATTGCAGGAGTTTACATTAGGGTTAGTACAGAAGATCAAGCTAGGGAACGGTTTTAGTTTAGGAGAACAGGAGGAAAAGTTAAGGCAGTTATGTAAGTATAAAGGTTTTGAAATATTTAAAGTCTATAAAGATGCTGGTATATCAGCTAAAGATATGAAGCATAGACCAGCTTTTCAGCAAATGTTAGAGGATATGAAAAAGGGACTAATAAACTATATTGTTGCATATAAGTTAGATAGAGTTACAAGGTCAGTTCGTGATTTGGAAATCTTAATTAGCACTCTTGAGGAAAATCATTGTTATCTAATTTGTGATAGAGATGATGTTAATACATCTACTGCAAATGGTAGATTTTTTGTAAGAATGTTGACTGTGCTATCACAGCTAGAAATTGAAATAGTATCTGAAAGAACAAAGTTTGGTCTAAATGGTGCTATAAAGGCTGGACATGTTCCAGGGCAATGTCCATTGGGATATTATAGAGATAAGGATAAGACTTTAAAAATTGATAATGGAACTAAAGATATTGTTATTAGAATATTTGAAATGTATTTGGAGGGTAAGAGTTATCAAGCAATTGCTAATATTCTAAATAAGGAAAAGGTTTTATATCCAGAAAAGAAACGTTGGATTGATTCGACTATTGATAGGACTATAAATAACAAAATCTATATTGGAGATTATGAAAGATATAAGTATGATAGTAGTAGAGAAACAGAGCTATATATGGATGTTGTACCACCTATTATAACTAGAGCTATGTGGGAAGAAGTACAAAATCAAAAGGAAAAAAATCAAAGAGCATATTGTAGAAACAGAGTTTATATATTCTTTCAAAAACTGGTATGTCCTAAATGCGGCAAGATAATGACTTGCAAGGGTTCGGGCGGAAGGAAGACTAAGTATATGTATTATTTCTGCGATAATTGTAATTTGTATTATAACGAAGATGAAATTGAGGATTGTTTGATTGATTATATATTAGATTTGGTGGAGTACGATTTTCATGTTAATAAATATTTTTATCCAATTCTTGCGGAAAAGAAAGATGATGAAAGTAAGAAGATTACTGAGGAAATCAACAAGCTTCAGCAACAGAAGGATAGATTGAAGAAAGCATATATGAATGGAATTCTGGAAATGGAGGATTTTTCAGAAGATTACAAGCTGATTGAAAGTAAGTTGGCTGTATTAGAAAATAAAAGAATTGACGCATTTGATTTTGATAAAGAGGCTTTTAATCCTCAACATTTAATGGCTGAAAGAGATATTGAAAGAGAAAGATTGACAGAGCATGAGATGTATAAAGATGTTTTACTAAAGCTGTGGACTATGAAAAGTAAAGATGAAAAACAGGCTTTTATATCTAAGTTTATTGATACTGCTACTTTAAAGAAAAATGAAGATGGTAGTTTTGAAATTGTAAAGGTTAATTTTAGAAGTAGTTTCGTTGAACAAATAGACAAGTTATATGCTAAAGGTATTGTGGATTTTCCAACTATGCTTGAAAGAGATGGTAAACTTGAAGATGTTAAGGTTAGTGTTAATATGAATAAAAAGCAATTAGAGGATTATTTAAGTACATTGAAAAAAGAATTAGATGTTAATTATTTAGATTTGGGTGAGTATTATTTTCACGATGATAAGATTGATGAAAATTATGATACTAAAACTCAAGTTGCAAAGATTAGAAATAGAGCTATTGAGTTTAAGTTAAAGAAAAATCAGAAAGTAATAAGGCTTGTTGCTACGAAAGAGTTTAAAAATTTTATGGCTAAGCCTGAGGGAAAATTGCGATTAGGATTGGTTACACATATTACATCGAAGAAAAAATGATTGATTAAATAAAAATTGTAAAATTTTATTTAATCAATCAAACTAACGAGTCACATATTTTTTGAAATTCAAACACAATTTATATTTTAAGATTGGCAAATATAAATTTGGTGGCGAGTTAGTTATTGCAAAAATATCTGGTACAAGCAAGGTTTGTGAGGATGATTTTGCAATATAAATTTTATCTTTCCAAGATAAAATTTATAGCCTCGCAGAGCCCCCGAGTTTTGATAGAATGTCAAAACTCATAGGGGGTTAGGAATTTTGACAAAGTCAAATTCCTGGCATACGAAAAAGACATAACGGAGGTGCAAGAAATGAATGAAGAATTAGCTTATTCTATCCATCTTGGCAGTGATAAAAATAAAACTGCTAAAGCAAAAGAGATTGCAAAAAGTAATCCATCAGGAGAAACTTCATTTTCAAATAATGGAATACAAAATGCAACTCAGCTATCAAAAGTAAATAAACACAACTTGAGAGATTATGATAAAAACCGAGATGAAATTTATATTGTATATGGAACAGATAATTTATATAAAGATGTGCAGAATTTATATTTGCAAGAGTTTGAACAATCAAGGTTAGAATACAATGAAAAGCAAACTCGAGAAGATAGAAAAATAGATAACTATTTCAAACATATCTCTAATAGTAAACTATGGGACTTGGCTTGTGAATTTATAATTGAGCTTGGAGATTTAGAATTTTGGAATGATAAAGATATGAATTACAGAATGAAGATGGTTGATGTTTATAAGGAACAAGTGAGTGATTTAATGAAAGTTGTACCAGAATTTAAAGTAGCAAATGCTGTAATACATTTTGATGAAACTTCCCCACATATGCACTTGGTAGGATTACCCATAAGTGATAACAACAAGCGTGGTATGAAAAAACAGGTTGCTAAGTCAAAGATATTTACAAAGGAATCTTTAAAACGAATACAAGATGAAATGAGATCTTGTTGTATAAAGTCTTATAATAAGCATTACGAAAAGGCTTTTTTACTTAAGCAAAAGAAAAAAGGCAGAAATCAAGATATTAACACTAAAGATATGGCTGGTTATAGAGAAATCAAGAAACAGATTGAGAAGAAAGAACAGAAACTAGCGCAAGCAAATACTCAAACTAAAAAGCTTGATAATGCTAGTAAAGATATAACTGTAATATTGGACAACTTAAAGCCGACTAAACTAAATAAAAATAATATGGTTATTTCGCTTGAAGATGTTGATAAAATTAAAAAATTTACTGATGAGGTACAAGAGATGTCACTCAAACAGTTAGAAGCGTAAATGACTTAAATATGGCGATTAAGGATTTTGAACATAGTTCTTTCGAAATAGATAAAGAAAATCGTTCTCTTAAATATGAGTTAGAGTTAAAAGATAATGAAATAGAGAATTTAAAAAGTGAACTATCAACTAAAGAGAAGATCATTGGAAAATTACAAGCTGAAAAAGATAAACTAAAAGAAGAACTTAATAAGTTTAAAGATTTCTGGCGTAGCTTGATGAAGCATTTTCAAAATAAAATTGGATTCGATAAAGATGAGAATTATAAAAATGTAAGTGATGATTTATATAGAAATGGTATCTTTGATGATAATGACAGAAAAATTGCAACTGATGTTTATAGAAATGTAAAGACGGTAGATGAAATCAATAAGAGCCGAGAGAATAGAAAGAAAAATGATGCTAGATAAGGAAGGTAATTTGAATATGGAAAATGATAAGGTAAAATTTTTAATAGATATGATAAATGATATGGATATAAAAGACAAATTAAGATTGGCAATACGAATGAGCGAAAGTGATTATACTAATCTAAGATACAATAAACCCGAGAAATACCAATACTTTGATAATAAGTTAAAAGAAATTGATGAGGAATACAGAACTACACTTCTAAACTTTAGAAAATTTTCTAATGTAATATTTGCTATGGCTAAGGTTATGGAGATGACTAAAGAAGAACAAAATCAAGTGGCGTTATATTTATTTAATTTATTATATTGCAAATAAATATACATAAAATATATATGTATTACGACTTTTATATGTAGAACTTTAAATAAGAATTTTAAAAATATTAATAGAGAAATATTCATAAGAATGAAAAATAATTTTAACTAAATTACAAAACTTTGTCCCAAACCATTGCAACTTTGTTTCGGATGTGATAGTATACTTTTGGAGGTGTACTTATGAAAAAGAAGAATGTGATTAATCTAATAAGATATCATGAAGAAAAGAACGAAGCGGCCTTTAGAGCAGAAGCTTTGGAAATAGCAAAAGATTTTTACGATAATGATGAAAATGTGGTGGGAGATTATATAATGGGATTGTTGTCAAATGCCAATGTTTTTATCCCACAGGGAGATAATTACAATTTAAACTATTTTGAAAAAATACCTATTGGAAATGCAAGTTTGCCATTACCGGAAGAAATAACTAAAGACATTTATGGAATTATAAATGCTGTTAATCATAATATTGGCATAAATAAATTTCTATTCGAAGGACCACCTGGAACAGGAAAGACAGAAAGTGTTAAACAAATTGCAAGAATATTATCAAGAGAATTATATAGCGTAGATTTTAGTTTGATTATAGATAGTAAACTAGGGCAGACACAAAAAAATTTAGTAGAAGTTTTTTCTGAAATAAAAATGCTACCAAATCCTAGCAACGTAATTATTTTATTTGATGAAATAGATGCAATTGCAATGGATAGGGTTAATTCAAGAGATATAAGAGAAATGGGAAGAGTTACTTCAAGTATTTTAAAAGAGTTAGATAATTTAGATGCAAGAGTTATTTTTATTGCAACTACTAATTTGTATAAAAATTTAGATAAAGCGTTAACAAGAAGATTTGATGCGATTGTTGATTTTGATAGATATTCTAACGAGGATTTACTAGATATTTCTGAGTCTATATTGAATGAATATTTGCCTAAATTTGAAAAAGCAGGAAGAGATATTAAACTTTTTAGAAAAATAATGTCTTTATTAACTAATATTCCATATCCAGGGGAATTAAAAAATGTGATTAGAACGGCACTTGCATTTAGTGAACCAAATAGTGAATTTGATTATTTAAAACGATTATATAATGCGGTATTATTGCAAGAAAAACGTAAGGAAATGTCAATAAAAGAATTAAAAGAAAAAGATTTTACTGTAAGGGACATTGAAAAATTGACAGGAGTTCCAAAAAGTAATATTTCGAGGATGTTAAAGGAGGACGAAAATGAATAATATTTTGAAACTAAAAGGAACATTTACTCAAAAATCTCATCCAAATACATTTGGTCCTCCTGCTTTGCCTAAAAAAACATTAATAAGAGTAGAAAAAATTGAAACATTATTAAAGGATATAAAAAAGATTCAGTCATATTGGAAAGATAAACCAAATTATGTTGATGGAATATTTTTTTCAGCATACTATAAAGATATTGTTGCTAAAAGTAGAAGAATATCAGCATTTTTTAAATCAAATGGTGTTGATATGAATCAAAAAATAGTTGGAGCAAAATTTTCGAAAAATAAAAGACAACATATCATTACATATTATGTTCCAAAGGATGCAATATCAAAGACAATTGACGATGTAAATGTAGTAATAGATTTATTGTTAAAAAACTTTCCAAATGGAATTAGTGATACTGATTTTGAAAAAATAGACAAGATTATAGATTTCAAAAAGCAAAATATTTCTAAAACAAAATTTTTACAATTAATTGTAGATGCTAATAATGTAGAAAGATTTAGTGTAGAAGAGAATGTAAAAGAAAATCAAGATGAAACTATAGTGTCTATATATGAAACTGAGAAGACTATAAAAGAATTGATGGATGCATTAGACATAGAAATAGAGCAAAGAAATATTTTGTCCAATAATACTGTATTATTAGACAGGGATTCGTTGGAAAAAATTAACAAAAACGCATCATATTTAATTGCAATGTCAGTAATAGATGTTTCAAAAATTCCTGCTGAAGAAACAAAAGAAAATGATAATGCAATACCACATAGAACAATAAAGAAACCTGGAAATGAGCCGATAATAGGAGTAATTGATAAACCATTCAAAAAGGGTGTTTACTTTAGTGAATGGGTTGAAACTAAAAATGTTGGAATTACAGATGATATGATAAATAACGAGGATTATCACCACGGAACAGGAGTTACATCTATTATTGTGGATGGACCTAATTTAAACCCATTACATGATGATGGTTGTGGTCATTTTAAAGTAAGACATTTTGGCGTTGCTACCGGACAGAAATTCAGTTCATTTAGAGTAGTTCAATCCATAGAGAAAATAATAGAAAAGAACAGAGATATTAAGGTTTGGAATTTATCGTTAGGGTCTGATAAAGAAATTGATCAGAATTTTATATCTCCAGAAGGTGCTTTTCTTGATGAACTTCAGACGAAATATGATGTTATTTTTGTTGTAGCTGGAACCAATAGACCAATAGATAATAATAAGAAGAATATGAAAATAGGAGCACCAGCAGATTCAATTAATTCATTAGTAGTTAATGCGGTTGATAAATATGGTAAGGAAACATCGTACACAAGAGAGGGAGATGTATTATCATTCTATGTTAAGCCAGATGTTAGTTATTTTGGTGGAGATATTGGAACTGAAATGGATTGCTTTATGAATATATGTGATGATATAAATGTAGAACATTTAACTAAGGGTACCTCATATTCAGCACCATGGATTGCTAGAAAATTAGCATATTTAATTCATATTCTTGGCTTTTCAAGAGAAGAAGCAAAAGCTCTAATTGTTGACTCTTGCGAAGAGTGGAGTGCAAAAAACAAAAAAACTAAATTGTTAGGTCATGGCATCGTACCAACACATATAGATAAAATAGTAAAAACAAGCAATGATGAAATAAAATTCGTTATTTCGGGAGTTTCTGAAAAATATGATACTTATAACTATCAGCTTCCAATTCCTTTGGATAAAGAAAGATATCCTTTCGTTGTTAAAGCAACAATGTGTTATTTCCCAAAATGCACAAGATGTCAAGGAGTAGATTACACAAATACGGAGTTCGAATTAAAACTTGGTAGATTAAAATTCAATAAAAAAACGAACGAATATACAATTATGGGTATAAATAATGATGTACAGGATATTGAAGGTAGTTATACAAAAGAAGAAGAAGCTAGAGGTGAATTCAGAAAATGGGACAATACTAAGTGTATAAAAGAAAAATTCAATTCTAGAGTACGAGATAAGAAAATGTATGATAATCCTTTATGGGGTATTAGCGTAAAGACAAAAAATAGAATTAATCAAGATGATGGTAAAGATTTAAGATTTGGAATTGTTGTTACTCTAAAAGAGATTCATGGTAAAAATCGAATTGATGAATTCATTCACCAATGTTCATTTAACAAATGGTTTGTTGAAGAAGTTGATATTCAAAATAAATTTGACATTTATAATGTTGCAGAAGAAGAAATAGATTTTGATGACTAAAATTGACTTTTAAGAGTTCGTCATTAAAGAAACCAAAGAAAAGAGCTATATGAAATACAGCCCTTAAAGAATGTATAAAAGTTTGCAGTCTCTATACATACTTTAATTATATGATAAATTTACTCTTTTGTAAATAGTGCAGATTCATTTAGCTCTAGAAAGTTTGTGTCAAGTAAAAGTAGGCAATTTTTTTCTCTTTTTTTCTAATCCAATATTGCCGATTGTTTCAACACTTTTT
>CAKPDY010000015.1 GCA_934149165.1 uncultured Clostridia bacterium
AGAATATCGATAACTCTTTTATGTGTTCTCATTTCAAATTGTTCTCTTGAATCTTTGTGTTTGTGTGGAGAACGTAAAATTGTTATAATCTCCTTTTCTGTTGGTAGTGGAATAGGACCTGAAACTTTTGCTCCTGTTTTTTTAGCAGTATCTACTATTTTTTCAGCAGACTGTTCTAATACTACATGATCATAAGCTTTTAATCTTATTCTAATTTTTTCGCTTGCTACCGCATTTCCTGTTACTGTTGCCATGTAATTTTCCCTCCTTAAAATATTTTTATTTTGGTCGGAAGTTATAAACGCACCCTAGTGTTTTGTAAAACCCTAATATTAAAACCCAAGTTTTTGCATGATTTTCTTGGGATAAGTGCCTGTTTTACGACTTTTGTGCAATAAAAATATGCTTTATTTGTATGTGGGTTTTGTAATTATTTTGTTTAATTACTTAATCATACTTATAAAAAGCATTTTTTTATCTTTCGAAGTCAAATATTTTAAATAACTTACCGCCTTGGTCTAAGCCACGACATACTCCATAAGAGTTCCCTCCAACCTTGATATTTCAAAGGTTGTAGCCACATCTTACTTCATCGCTAATCTTACATGCCTTACCATTATATAATGTTTTAGGTAAAAAGTCAACCTATTTTTTGGCAATTTTGGGATTTTTTTACTTAAATGTAAGGATTTTGTGAGCTGGAAATATATTAACAATGAAACATACATTACTTACATTTCAAATCCAAATTTCTTAATATACTCCCAATCATCTATATGCATCAAATTCACATATATACCTTTATTACTTATACCATTTAATATATCACTAACATCATCAATTTTTAAATGTGCCCCACCATATTTTGAAACATCAATATAAAGTTCACTACATTCATCTATATATGGCAAAAAAGGTTCTATTGTTTTTGTATCACCAGTATACACTATTTTTCTATTATTTACTTTCAATTCAAATCCATATGCATCCAAATAATCTACATGCTCTGTTTTTATAAATTTCAAATTTTCACTTCCATCTTTTATTTCATAAGATTCAGAAGGAGTTCCTGTAATTTCCAAATACTTTTTCATATTAATGCATTTTGTATACACTGTAACCTTTTTATTATATATAAACCATGAATATAATATTAGCTGACTTAATGAACCTGCATGATCATTATGCAAATGCGTTATTATAACTTCAATTTTTGAATAATTACTTAAATCAAATTTCTTTTTTATATCTTCAAAAACAGTAAATCCACAATCAATTAATACTAATTTATCTTCTAAAACTATATATGCAGAGTTATTTTTTTCTCCAAATCCAGAATCTTTTCCTAAAAAAGTTAATAATTTATTATTCATATTTAATTCATTCCTTTTATAATAATATTTAGGTTTTTAAAAGGAACCCATAAACCTTTATTGTTTCTGATTAATATTTAACGTAATTTTACAATAAAATGGTATAAAATTCAATATATGTATTGAATTTTATACCATTTTATGTTAATATATAATTACAACTTATTTATTAGGAGGCAGTTTATTATGAGAAAAAACTATCTGCAGCAGAGCATGGACAACATCAGCTGTTTTTTCACAGAAAAAGACTTTGCAGAACAGCGGAAAACATTCTTTAACATTACAAAAAAATTTAAAGAATGCAATATTGATTGGGCTCTTGCCTGTTCTTGTAACCTGTTTTTCAGAGGAATTGTTGATGATTTTCACGATTTCGATTTTATAATCGACAGTAACTCTACTAAAAACATCTCTGAATTAATGGATTCTCTCGGTGCTAGACTTGTAGGCACAGGAGGAAATGGCTACTGCAAATCTGATCTTTATTTGCATTATAAGCTTAATCACTGTGATATTGACATTATATGTGGTTTTAGACTTCTTACATTCGGAACAGTATTTTACTACAAATATGATGCCAAAGAAATTGATTTTTTGGATTCCGAATATCTTAGTGGCATTCCTCTTATATCTGCCGAAGCTTCATTTTTGTTATACGCAATGATGGAAGGCTGGCAACGACGCAGAAAATTCAAGCGTGATTTACTCTTTGAGTATTTGTGCAGTAACTGTATTCATCCGCAAATTCTGAAAAGGGCTTTGAAAAAAAATGAATTGCCCGATTGGATTATCAATTTAATCCATGAAATTTTAGTTTAGTAACAACAAAAAAGGTGTTTCTTGTAAACACCTTTTTTGTTATAAAAATTATCATATTTTCTTTGTTTTTAAATTTCTTTTAAAATTATGCCCAAACTGTGCAATTATAAAATACAACAATCCAAATCCTAGAATAATACCATATTTCACAAAAACACCATACATATTACTAATTCCAAATTCACTCATTCTTGCAATATCATGATTTCCCTGTATAAACCAATATGAGGGAAAAATTTTAGAAAAATTCAAAATTTTTTCATCTATTAATTCAGCAGATATAAAACACCCTGATATAAAACTTAATCCCAATGAAACCACATTTTGTATCCCAGAAATAACGTTTTGCTTTTTTATAAATTTAGAAATCATATATGCTAAACTTGTGACAGTAAATGAAAATATCAATGAATTAACAATCATTAATAATCCATTAAAAGTAAACATCAATTCTTTATAAATTACAACACTAATCACTCCATATATAAACCACAAACCTAATGTAAGGCATAAATGTCCTAAAAATAATTGTTTCGAAAATTCTTTCTGATGTGTACTACTCACCACATTTCTTTTCTTAATTTCATCTTTATTAAACACACACATTATAGTTCCAATTATAAATATAAATATTGATAAGAAAGAATAATTTTCAAAGCTATAAAATATTGCAACTTTTTCTAATTTTCCCTTATTATTTTCAACAACTTTTACATCAACCTGAGATTCCATTACTTTTTTAGTTTTTTCAATTACTTGTTCTTCTGAAAAACCTGCTTTACTATATATGCTTGCTATTTTATAATATTTGTTCACAATTAATTCTACTTGTTCAGACATGTTTTGTGTTGATTTTTTTATTTCAATATTCACATTTTTTCCACTTAACATATCATTTGCAAAGTTTTCTGGTATTATTAATACTGAATCAACTTTATTGCTATATAAAGAGTCTTGTATTGATTTTTCATTATTTTCTATTTCAACTATTTTAGCATTTTTTTCTATATATTCTACTAAATTTTTAGAAAGTTCTGATTTATCATAATTAAAAACAGCAACTGTAGGTTCTACATTTACATATGTATCAACAGTATTTCCATTATTTGTATTTGCAATTGAAATTATTATTGCAATTGCTGAAAACATTATTATAAGTCCCATATGTCTTTTTACTATTTTAAAATAATTTTTAAATACTGTCATATTTTTTCCTCCTTACAAAAATAAATGTCAAAATTATAAATGTAAGAGCAAAAATAGAAATTCGTAGCAAACATTCATAAAATACTGTTAAAGTATCATAAGCAAACAATGCATATAAACCGTCTGTAATAATATTTATAGGATTTATTTTTGCAAATATAGGCATTTTTTCATCAAAGAAGCTTTTTAATTGTGGTGTTCCCATCATTCCAGAGAAAAAGCAACATAACATTGTTACTGATATTAATACACCTATTTTAAATCCCTCCGATTTTTTATTGCATACTCCAACAAAAGTTCCCAAAGATGTTCCTGCAAGACATCCTATTGCTGATAAAATCATTGTTGGAATAACTTGATTTCCAAAGTTGACTTTAAATACAAAAATTAAAAATGCAAATAATACAGCTAATGCAATAAGTTGAATTATATATCCTGCTAAAAGTGAAATTATAATTATTTTTAATTTATTTACTGGACACATACATATTCGTGCACCTTTTTTACTTAAATTTGCTTCACAATCTTTTATAACTTCTAGTCCTATTAAACTACCATATAAGCAAGTCATTGCAATTAAAGTGAAAAAATAATTTATACTAAAGTCTATTTTCTCTTTAGAAGTATCTTTTATAAAAGTATGTTGTGTTGATATTTGTTGCATAATTTCATTATACATTGCATTAGGATTATATTGTATTACATCATTTGAAACTATCATCATTTGGTTATATTCATCTAACACTGATTTCATAATAGTTTGATTTATTCCATTTTCTTTTATAACAATTTGAGGATTACCGTTTTCATTAACTATTATATACCCTTCTATTTTACTATTTTTTAAAAGATTTTCTGCCTCATTTTTGTCAACATATGATGTATTAAATATTTGATTATCACCTTTTTCAGATAAACTTTCTACTACTATTTTCAAGACTTTACTATTATTATAATTATTATCTTCAACTACTGCTATTGGAAAAACATTCATTTTATAAGCTTCATCAACATTAGATAATGCTAATTGGAAAAATGTTCCTAAAACAAACGGAAAAATTAATGTCCAAAAAAGCATTGCTTTGTTTCTTAGCAAAATTTTTATTTTATTTTTAAATAAAAGTCCAAACACCTTTTATTCTCCTCCTTTAAATTTTATAATCTTAATTGACTTTTATAGTTAACTTTTTTTGAATTTTATACTTATTTTTTTAATTTTATAGATTTCTTTTTAGCTTTTATAAGTATTATTTTAATTCTATAGATTTCTTTTCTGATTTTATAAATTTTTTTAATTCTATATCTTTTTGCTTTTATATCTATTTTTTGAAATCTAATCTCTTAAATGTTTTCCTGTCAATTCTAAAAATACATCATTTAAAGTAGGAAGTTCAGAAAAAATCCTGTCATATTTAACATTATTTTTCTTCAAAAAATCAATCATATTTTCTAAATTTTCTTCACCTTTTTGATATGTTACATATAATGTATTATCTTCATATTTACACTCAATAACATTTTTTATTTTAGATAATTTTTCTAATAATTCAGGTTGCAAATTTTGTACATCAACAGTAATTTTTTCACCTATTGTTACTAATTCCTTCAAATCTTCTTTTGTACCAATAGCTATAATTTTCCCCTTATCTAAAATTGCTATCCTATTACATAACTGTTCAACTTCTTCCATGTAATGAGTTGTATATACAATAGTTGCACCATTTTTATTTAATTGTTTTATTCCTTCCAATATATTATTTCTACTTTGGGGATCAACTGCAACTGTTGGCTCGTCTAAAAATATTAATTCAGGTTTATGTGCAATTCCACAAGCAATATTCAATCTCCTTAAAAGTCCACCTGATAGCTGTTTTGGTCTGAATTTTTTAAAATCTTGTAATCCTGTTAATTCTATTGCATCATCTACATACTTAATTCTTGTTAATTTATCTTTTATATATAGCCCGCAAAAATAATTTATATTTTCATATACAGTTAATTCATCAAAAACTGCTACATCTTGGAATACTACACCTATTTTAGATTTAATATCATATGCATTTGGTTTCATTTCTTTTCCAAATATTTTTATTGTACCTTTCTCAAATTCCAATAATGATAATATACAATTTATTGTTGTAGATTTTCCACTTCCATTTGGTCCAAGTAAGCCAAATATTTTTCCTTTTTCAACATATAGTGATAAGTTATCTATTGCCTTGAATTTACCATAACATTTAGTTAAGTTTTCAATTTCAATAACTTTTTCCATAATAAATTTCATTCCTTTCTGAAATAAATTTCATTTTCTTTCCAAAACATACATTCAGTTTGAAAATTGTAATTATTTTCAAACTGAATTTCTCTTTTATTCAAAAAATTGCTTATACCAAATTAAGAATACATAAATAGTCCAAATTTTTCTACTATTATCTTTCTTTAAGTTAAAATGCTCGTCCAATAATTTAATTAATTCTTCAGTAACAAAGTATTTTTTTGCAGTATCAGATTCAAATTCCTTTCTAACAATATTATAATATTTCTCTTGTTTCAACCATTCTCTAGTAGGCACAGGAAAACCAAGTTTCTTTCTTTGAGCAACTTTCTCTGGCATATTTTTCAAAGCAGCTTCTCTCATAGCGACTTTTGTTCTACCATCTTTTGTAACTTTAAATTTAGAAGGTATTGTTCTTGCCAAATTCCATACTTCTTTATCAAGGAAAGGTACTCTTAATTCAAGTGAATTTGCCATACTCATTCTATCTGCTTTTAATAAAATATCTCCAATCATCCATAAATTAATATCTATATATTGCATTCTTGTAACATCATCCATTCCTTTTGTATCATCATAAAAAGGTTTAGTAATTTCTGATGTTTTCTTCATTCCATCAGTATTTTTTAGAATTTTCATTTTTTCTTTATCTGAAAATAGATTAGCATTTCCAATAAATCTTTCTTCTAATGTTTTACTAGCTCTATTGGCATAACTTTTACCTGGAAAATTCATAGGAATTGCATTTAATACACCAGCTATTCCCTTCCACATAAATCTAGGTAAAATTTTACTATAACGTAAACTATATGGTTCATGATAAATTCTATATCCACCAAATAATTCATCTGCACCTTCACCAGAAAGCACAACTTTTACATGTTCACTTGCTATATTACATACATAATATAATGCAACACATGAAGGATCTGCATGTGGTTGATCCATATAATATTGAACTGTTGGAACAATATTCCAAAATTCATCATCTGTTATTTTTTTGAAATAATGGTCTTGTCCTATTTCTTCTGCTAATTCTCTTGCATAATCTATTTCATTATATTTATTGTAATTAAACCCTACTGTAAAACTTTTTTGTCCTTTAAATTGTGTTGCAACATAACTTGAATCAACACCACTTGATAAAAAGCACCCAACTTCAACATCACTTATTTTATGAGCCTCAACAGATTCTTTAAATGTTGTATCTATCTCTTTTACCAAACTATCATAATCCCATGAATCATTTACCATAAACTCAGGTTTCCAATACCTGGTAATTTCCAATTTTCCATCTTTAAATTTTAAATAGTGACCAGGTTGCAAACAATAAATATTTTCAAAAAAAGTATCATTAGGAACACCATATTGGAATGATAAATAATTTTGTAAAGCATGTATATTTAGTTCTTTTTTTACATTTGGATGAGTCAAAATACATTTAATCTCAGAACCAAAAACCAAATCATTTCCAATTTGAGTATAATACATAGGTTTAATTCCAAAAAAATCTCTAGCAATAAACAACTCCTTTGAAACCAAATCCCAAATTGCAATTGCAAACATACCACGAAACTTATTTAAAACCTCTGGACCGTATTCTTCATATCCATGCAAAATAACTTCAGTATCTGTTTTAGTCCTAAATATATGTCCCTTTTTCACTAAATCTTCACGAATTTCTTTATAATTATAAACTTCACCATTAAACACAATCACCTTAGTTTCATCTTCATTATATATAGGTTGTGTTCCATCTGCTAAATCTATAATTGATAATCTTCTAAAACCTAAAGCTACATCATCATCAATATGAGTTCCTTTGCTATCAGGACCTCTATATATTATTTTTTCCATCATGTTTTCTATAACTTGTTCTTTATTTTCTACTTTACCAGTAAACCCACAAAATCCACACATATTCGCACATCTCCTTTGTTTATTCTTATATAAATTAAACAGATTTTTCTGTTTTTATTTGCTTTTTATATACGTATATTTAATCATTAAAATCAAGTTTTTTCAAGACATTTTTTTAAAGTATTAATTTTTTTGCACTAATTTAATACTTTAACAATCTGAAAATATTACAAAAAATTACACAATTTTCAAAATCAAATAATATACTACTATTAGGAAGATTTTCCAAACAAACATGCAAAGGATGATTGCTTATGAATACATTAAATAATTTAGAAATAAACACTATAGGCAAAGTTACCAACATTAACTGCAATCGGAGGACTAAAAAGACGTCTATCTGATTTAGGAATAATAAAAAACACAAGAATCAAACCTGTTTTCAAAAGTATTTCTGGTAATCCAATAGCCTATGAAGTCCGTGGAAGCATTATTGCCATACGTAATGAAGACGCAAAAAACATAGAAATTCAGATAAATTAAACAATAAAATATAGTAATATACCACAAATATTGCTATATTTTATTTATTTTCACTATTCTATCTATACATGCATATTATTATTGTAATACTAAATTTAAGATTGGAGGTATTACTATGGGACTTACAAAATCATCCACTGGCACAAAAGTTCTTGAAAATGATTTTGAAAACTTAAAAAATAACAGTGATTATATAATAGCAATTGCAGGAAATCCAAATGTTGGAAAATCCACTATTTTCAATGGATTAACAGGAATGCATCAACATACTGGAAATTGGCCACGGTAAAACAGTTGCAAATGCAATGGGCTTATGTAAATTCGAAAATAAAAACTTTTTACTAGTTGATATACCAGGTACATATTCTATAATGTCAAACTCTGAAGAAGAAGAAATAGCAAGGGATTTTATTTGTTTTGGAAACCCAAATGCTACTGTTGTAATTTTAGACGCTACCTGTTTAGAACGAAATTTAAATTTACTATATCAAATTATGGAAATAACACCAAATGTAATTGCATGTGTTAATCTTTTAGATGAAGCAGAAAAAAAAGGAATTCATATAGATTTAAATTTACTTAGTCTAAAACTTGGAATTCCAGTAGTTGGAACCACAGCAAGAAAAACCAAAACATTAAAAAATTTAATAAAAACTATTAATGATGTTTGTACTAAAAAAACTATTCCAACTCCTAATTTAATAGAATATGACCCAATTATCGAAAACTGTGTTATTGATGTTTCTAAAAAAATTGATAACATGTTACCAAATGAAAAAAAATATCTTAAAAGATGGATTTCTTTAAAATTAATTGATGGTGATGAAAAAATTATAAAATCAATTTCATCTAATATTTTTTGTAATAATAGAAATAGTAATACTTCCGAAATTAATAATTATTTAACTAATTACAATCTTCCTAAAAATATAAAAGACAATTTAAAAGATAATTTAGTTTCATCAATTTTAAATAAAGCAGAAATTGTACAAAAATCTGTATGTTCATATCAAAATAAATCCTATAATTCAAAAGACAGAAAAATTGATAAAATACTTACCTCTAAAATTTTTGGTATTCCCATAATGTTAAGCTTTTTAGCAATTATATTTTGGATAACAATTATTGGTGCCAACTATCCTTCAGCTATTTTATCTAATATGTTTGGATTTTTTCGGTGAGAAACTACATGTTATGTTTAACTATTTTAATGCACCTAATTGGCTTTCTGGAATTTTATTAGATGGAGTTTATACGACATTAACCTGGGTTACAAGCGTTATGTTGCCCCCTATGGCTATATTTTTTCCAATATTTACATTACTAGAAGATTTAGGCTTTTTACCTAGAATTGCTTTTAATTTAGATAAGTGTTTTAAAAAAGCATGTAGTTCTGGTAAACAGGCTTTAACCATGTGCATGGGTTTTGGTTGTAATGCCGCCGGTGTTGTTGGCTGTAGAATTATAGATTCACCACGAGAAAAATTATTATCAATTTTAACTAATAGTTTTGTTCCTTGCAATGGTAGGTTTCCGTTTTTAATAACAGTTGCAATGGTATTTATAGGTGGATTCTCTTCTGGATTCAGTGCTTCAATTTTAGGAACATTAGCTGTTTTATTAATTGTATTACTTGGAATTTTTATGACAATATTTATTTCAAATATTTTGTCAAAAACAATATTAAAAGGAATGCCTTCATCTTTTATATTAGAATTACCACCATACAGAAAGCCTCAAATTGGTAAAGTTCTTGTACGCTCTTTATTAGACCGAACATTGTTTGTACTTGGTAGAGCAATAATAGTTGCTGCACCAGCAGGACTTGTAATTTGGATTTTGGCTAATGTTCAAGTATTTGATTTAAGCCTACTTACACATATTGCAAACTTTTTTGACCCATTTGCAAAACTAATGGGGCTTGATGGTTATATTTTAACAGCCTTTATTTTAGGATTACCTGCTAATGAAATAGTTTTACCTATTATATTAATGAGTTATATGCAAACTGGTACATTAGTAAATTTAGAAAACACTACAGAAATTAGCCAAATATTACTTCAAAATGGTTGGACCATTATTACAGGTATTAATGTAATGATTTTTACTTTATTACATTTTCCTTGTAGTACTACATTAATGACAATAAAAAAGGAAACTGGCAAATGGAAATGGAGTTTTATTAGTTTTGCTCTTCCAACTGTTTGTGGAATTTTAATTTGTATGTGTACAAATTTCATGTGGAATTTATTCATATAAACTTAAGTACATTATTACTTTTTAGTATTTAAATAAAAAATTTCTAAATGATTTTCTGATAAGATAACAAAAAATCATTTAGAAATTTTAATATTTACTGTTTCTTTTTTCTTCTTTTTAATTTAATAATAACACCTATAATAATTATTATTAAAATAACACCAATTCCTATATAAATTATAGTATTTTGCTTAATTTTATTTTTTTTCAATTTTTCCATTGTGCTTTCATTATCATTATTATTATTATTATCATTTTCTTCATTAATATTTGCATTATTTATATTTTCCTCACTTATTTGTTCTTCTGTAATTTCTTTTTTTTGTACACTTATATTATAAATTTTACTAGTTGCTCCATCTTTTGCTAAAACATTAATTTTTATATAATTATCACCATATTTCAAATTTTCATTTCCTTCTATTGTAACATTTGCACCTTCTATTTGTGGTATTGCCAATATATTTAATGAATTAATATCACCAAAAACTTCTGTACTATAGTCTGTAATATCTGGACTGAACTCTGGTATTAAAGTTGCGTTTTCTATTGCAAGATTTTCCAAATTTGAATTTGATAATTCTGGATTATTTGTTTTTGTAACATTAATTATATAATTTTTTTGATTTCCATTTTCCGCTGTAACAATTATTTTTATTTTGCTATTACCTTCTTGAATGTTGCTATTACCATTAATTTGTACTTTTGCTTTTGAATCTTCTGGAATAGCTGTTATATTAATATTACTTATATTATTTGATATAACAATATAATATTGTGTAGTATTTTTATTAAATACAGGAGTAATTCCTTCTACATCTAACTGTAATGATTTTAAATTATTATTAGAACTTGCATTTTTATTATTACCTGCTGTATCTGATGGTACATTACCACCTGTTGTTCCTCCTCCTGTTGCACCACCTCCTGTTGTTCCTCCTTCTGTTGTACCTCCTCCTGTTGTTCCTCCTTCTGTTGTTCCTCCTTCTGTTGTTCCTCCTCCTGTTGTACCTCCGCCTGTTGTTTCTCCTCCTGTTGTTCCTCCTTCTGTTGTTCCTCCTCCTGTACTTGTTTCAACTTTTTTTACATTAACAGTAACTCCTGAAAATGCAGGATTAGCAGATGTTTCATCTGGTGTAAAAAAATCTCCTGATACAGAAAATACAGCATTTCCTTCTGCTTTAGCCCTAAATGTAAATGTTGCAACAGTTCCACCAGTTAATGGAGAATTTCCTCCAGTAGGATCGGTCCAAGTATAAATTGCCCTTCCACCTGAAGCATTACTATTGTTAGGTCCTGAAACATACTCGATTTTTTGAGTATCAAAACCAACTCTTGCTGTTAATGTTGCAATATTAGCATTACTTAAATTAACACTAATATTAAAAGTATCTCCTACATTAACAGAAGATTTATTAGCAGACAAACTCACACTGCCAGCAGCCTGCACACTTTTAGAAATTAAAAAATATATAAAAATTACTAAAATACTAATAAATATTTTTTTTATATTTATAAATTTACTGTTCAATGAATTTCACCTCCAAAATATGTTTTTGTATTTTAAGCACATCTAATGCAGATGGCAAATCTCCATTTTTAGAAATATTACCTGATTTCAAATATATGTTATCCAAAGTTCTAATTTCTAAAATATATTTTTGTAAAATAAGAACATCTAATGAATTAATATAACCATCACCATTAACATCGCCATAAATAATAAAGTAATAATTATAAACTTCTGAACCGTTTGAATTTTTAACACTTAACTTACAACCTGTTCCAATTTTGTCATCATTTGTTAATAATTTTCCATCTTTATCATAAAATTCCATATTTAAATTTGTATTAATTAATTTTTTTAACTCCCCAATATTTTCAGAATTAATATTAGAAATTTCATTTTCATTAACTCTAATGCTATTATCTAGCTCAAAATAATCTCCTTCTTTTATAGCTACATATGATTGAAAAACATAACCTACCATACCATTATTTAGTAAAACTTTGTCCCATCTTTCACCATTTTGTACACCCTTTCCAATTCTTGTAAAAGTTTCATTTGGAGATAATAAAGTTAATGATTCATATGATGTTCCTGGTCCAGTTCTAACGTTTAATCTTGTTGTAACATTAGCATACACTTTAGTATTATCACTTACATAATCTGAAGAATTAATATTAGGATTACTTGTTGGCATTTCTGGCATATTTTCGTATATAGGAATAACAAACCCAATTGATGAATTAAGTATTCCTAATGAATTATACCCATTATATATTGATTTTCCTTCATTATATGGTGCTAAGCAATTTGTCATATATTGATGCCAAAACAAGTTTGAATCCCTATCATCATTTACATCAAATTTTTGTAAATATAAGCAATTCTGACCAACTAAAATATAACTTTTCCCAATAAAAACAGCTCCACCCTTTATGGCCTTTTCAGGTGTATCCCATGGAATCAACTGGTTTTGTAATTCAGTTTGAGATAATGTACCTTTCCCATTTAAAGCATACTTTAGTCCATTTTTTATAGCACCTAATGTTTCAGTAGAACTTGTTGCACCAATATTATAAAAATTATATAATCCTTTATAACCTTCTACATCTCCACTAATTGACTTATGTGTTAAAAACGGTCCTACTTCTTGCTTAATTCTTGCGGCTAAGTGATATGGGCTAACCCCACTATATACACCTGCATTCATAATTAAATTTGCATACGTATTTTGTGTATTTACAATACCTCCTGCAGAATTTTTATATGATACCAATTTATTGTAAAATTCTGTTCCATATAAAATTTTATTTACACCATTTTCACTATTTATATTTGAATCATATGTTAATTTTTCAAATTGGAAAATTCTAACTTCATTTAAAAAATTTCTTGGATCCATAGTATATTCAATAGCTTGTTTTGAAGCATTTACCCACCCTTTATCTATTTCAACATTATATATATTTGAATCAGTACATTTCCAATTATCTGAATATGATAATGGAACAAGATTTTTATCATTTGCATACTCATTTGAAATAGCAGTATTCCAATCAACTCCAGTATATAATGCTGTAAATTCCCAATTAGGATATTTAGATTTTAATTCATATAAATATGGTTTATAGCTTTCTGGAAAATTTTCTATACCAGTAAGTTTTGTTGATGCTTCTGAAATATTATAATTTCCTAGTACTTCTAAAAATACTAAAAAAAATACTATATAAAAAAGTTTTTTTATCATAAATAAGTTATCTCCTTAAATCCTTATTTTTACTTTTTTATATAGTATTTTCATATTTTATACTTATTATACACAACAAGCTTATACTCTCTCTTGTATTTACCCAACAATTACATATCCCTTTTCAGACATTGTTAGATTTTGGCATGCATATTTTGTTATTAATACTGTATCTTCAATTCTAACTCCAAATCTATTTGTTATATAAATTCCTGGTTCATTTGTAATAACCATATTTTCTTTTAAAATAAAATCATATTTCGTACTAATATATGGATATTCATGAATTTCCAAACCTACTCCATGACCCAAACTATGTATCATATTTGTACCATTTAATTTAAATTCACTTTCAACACTTTTAGCAATAATTTTTAAATTTGTTCCCTCTTTCATTTCCTCTAATACTCTTAATTGATTTTTTAAAACTAAATCATAAACAGGTTTTATAAATTGTGGAACATATTCTGCAAATACTGTTCTTGTCATATCTGAACAATAACCTTTATATTTGCATCCCATATCTATTGTAATTGGGTCACCTTTTTCTATTTTTTTATCTGTTGGAACAGCATGTGGCATAGATGAATTTGCTCCTGATGCTACAATTGTTTCAAATGCTAAACCATCTGCACCATTTGTTAAGAAAAATTTTTCTATTTCAAATGCAATTTCTTTTTCTGTCATTCCAATTTTTATAAATTTCTTAAGATGTTCAAAACAATTATCTGTAATTAAACATGCTTTTTTTATACAATCTATCTCTTCTTCTTTTTTTATTATTCTAATTTTCTCTAACAATCCTTCAGTTTCTTCAAAATTATTAATTTTATATTTATGAATATATTCTTTATATTTTGCATATGTTAAATTAGTTTCTTCAAAACCTATATTTTCGCAAAACGTAAAAAAGTTTTCATAGTCTTCTTTTATTAATTCCTTAATATCATAAACAATTACTTCATCTTCAATTGTTAAAGCTTTATTAACTGTTTCTATATATCTACCATCTGTAATATATACATTTTCACGTCTTGTAATTAATAAAACTCCTTCTGCATTTATATTTGTTAAATAACGTATATTTACTGGATTTGTTATTATCATTCCCTGTAAATCTAAGCTTTTTAATTTTTCTCTTAAGTTTTCTATTCTTTCATTCATTAAACTATCACCTCTATTTATTAACTTTATTTAATAATTATTTTTAACCCCCTATAAGCTATACCTTCCAAATGTAAAAATTACAAATGTCATTTTTATTAAAAAATCTAAAGGAATAAACATTAGCATAAAAGTTGCTAATACAATAAATGGTCCAAAAGGGATAAATTCTTGAATATCTTCTTTTTTTATTTTTTTCTTAATTATAAAAATTATGCTAAAAATTGCTGCAATAAAAAAAGATAATATTGATATTGCAATTATATTTCTCCATCCAAAAAACAATCCCAAAGCTCCCATAAGTTTTACATCTCCAAACCCCATTGTTTCTTTTCTGAATATTATATTTCCAACTAATGTTAAAATTAAGAATATACATGCACCAAGCAGCATTCCTATCCACATTTCAACAGCAATATTTAAATTATTTATTCCTCTTAAAAAACTAAATATTATTCCTACCTCTAATATTGTTATTGTTAACCTATTAGGAATTATTTGTAATTTATAATCAATACAAAATACTGAAATAAGCATTGGTGTAAGAATTAAAAATTGTATTAATTTCAGTTTGTCTTCAAATCCTATTACTCTTAGTAATGCAATATATAACACACATGTTATTGTCATTAATATATAATTAGAATTTGTATGTTTCATATAATCTTTAATAATTTGTATAGAAAAAATTTTTTTATGTTTTGATAAATTAGTATTTATTAAATCTAAAAATCTACCAATTATTAATCCTACAATTCCTATACCTACATAGAAAAAAATATGTATATTATTAATAAACATTTTATACCTTCTCTTTCTTTATTTTTTTTAAATAACTATTAATAATTTTATTTTCAATAGGTCTTTTTATTCTAGTTATTAAAATATCTTTTTCTTTTATTGGCTTTACCAAAATTGAAAACATTCCACATCTATTTGCACCTATAACATCTGTCATTATTTGATCACCTATTGCTGCAATATTTTTTGAATTTAGTCCCATTTGTTTTTTTGCTTTTAAAAAACCTATTTTAAATGGCTTCTTTGCAAAATAAAAATATGGTATGTCTAGTGTTTTTGCCACATACATTACTTTTTCTAATTTGTTACTATTAGAAACTATACAAAATTTAATACCAGATTGTTTTAAATTTTCAACCCATTGTATAGTTCCATCTTCAAAATTTCTATAGTAATCTATTAATGTATTATCTACATCTAAAATAATACCTTGTATGTTATTTTCTTTTAAAAAGTCCAGTTTCACATCCCTTACATTATTACAGTACAACTTTGGATAAACTAGCATATTTTCACCTCTTTTTTCTCACACTTATATTACCAGTGAAGCATTGTTTTGTCAAGCACCAAAAATAAAGCACACAGCTTTATTAAACCATGTGCTACATAATTTTATTCAGTAACATTACTGCTATTAACTGAACTTCCATTCATATATTGACTATATAAATTATTAATCTTATTCATATTTTCTTCATAATTAACTACAGTTGGTAATCCATAATCAATTCCAAAAGTATCAACAGTAATTGATTTAATAGTAATTGTATTAACATCAGAATTACTATTATCATCATTATTATCATTATTATCATTTGAAGTTGTTTCAACTCTTGTTGCTGAAATAGCTTCTAAAACATCCATTCCTTCAATAACTTCACCAAAACCTGCATAATAACCATTATAATTTTCTGAATCTTTAGTTAAAATTGCGAAATTGCAATTTGCTGAATTATAACCTTCTTCATATAAACCAAAATAGCTATAATCATCTCTTTCCATAGTTATTACACCCTTTTTGTGTTTTATTAAATTTTCAACTTTATTAGCAAGAAAATCTCCTTTTATACCATAAACATAATCTGTTTGTGGATATTCCATAATATTAGATAATTTTGCTTTTTCCATAGATTCATTACCCAATATTTCATTTTCTTTTATTGACATTTTAAAATTTGTATAAAAACCATTATTTGCTAATTTAATAAAATTAGCCACTGCATTTGGTGCAGATTGTGGATCCAATTCTATTTTTATTGGTTTTTCATACCCTTCAATTTGTATTGTTGCTATTGGTTTTTGTGAATTATATGTTTTTCCTTTTACTAAAAAAACTCCAACTAATACTATAGCTATTAATGCTATTACTATTCCTATTGATAAAAAAATTTTTTTCATTTGCATTTCCTCCATTTTTTATTTAAATTTATTATATTATATAATTTTTTAAATTACAACATTAAATTATCAAAAATAAATTGTTCTTGCATTCTTTTTAATGATTGTTTTATTGTTCTAGCTCTAATTTCGCCTATTCCTTCAACTTCGTCTAATGCTGGAATATCCGCTGCTAGAATATGTTGAAAAGATTTAAATGATTTTACTAAATTTTCAACAATATTATTTGGCACCCTTGGTATTTTACTTAAAACTCTATACCCTTTTGTAAAAACACCAACTTCATCATAATTATCAAAATCTTCATATCCTAATAATTTCGCAATTAATTGTGGTTTTATTAATTCATCTTGAGTAATATCTTTTATTTCTCCTAAAATTTGTTCTGGTACTTTTTTCTTACCTTGAACCATATAATCTTTTACTATAAACAACTCCTCAATCTCTAAACCACCTATTAATTCATCTAATTGAAGTTGTAGTAATCTACCTTCTTCTCCTAATTCATATATTGCTTTTCGAACTTCTTCTGCAACTTTCATTACCATCTCTGCTCTTTGAAGGGCCACTATCACATTTTCTAATGTAACTATATCATTAAATTCATACTCATTTAATAAACTTAATTTACTATCAAATACTTTTTTATATTTTTCTACTGTTTGTAATGCTTGATTAGCTTTTGTTATTACTTTTGATGTATCTTCCAATACATATCTAAAATTCCCCTTAAAAAGGGTAATAATATTTCTTCTTTGTGATACACTTATAACTAATTCACCTGTTTGTTTAGCTGTTCTTTCTGCAGTTCTGTGCCTTGTCCCAGTTTCTGATGTAATTATATCTGAAGATGGAATTAATTGAGTGTTTGCAAGCAATATTCTTCTTAAATCTGCACTTAAAACTATTGCTCCATCCATTTTTGCAAGTTCATATAATTTTGCAGGTGTGTATTCTACATCAATACTAAATCCTCCATCAACTATATCTAATACTTCTTTAGTATCTCCAATTACAATTAATGCACCGGTTTTTGCTTTTAATATGTTCTCTAGACCTTCTCTTATTTTTGTACCTGGTGCTATTAATTTAAGAATTTCCATCATTGAATTGTCCTCTTTTATAAAACCCACTTACTCTGCAAACCTCCTTTTTATTGTATAACATTGCTATTTAAGTCCTAATTTTTTCATTGCTTCATTAATATTTTTCACACCTATTATATCTAATTTATAGCTTTCTTTCAATAGTTTTTTATTACTTTCTGGAATTATGCATGTCTTAAATCCCAATTTTTCTGCCTCTTTCAACCTTTTTTCTATTAAATTGACACTTCTTATTTCTCCTGTTAATCCAACCTCCCCAATTACAACTACATCTTTTTCAATGCTTAAATTCTTAAAACTTGATGCAACTGCTATTACAATTCCTAAATCTACAGCTGGTTCTGTTATTCTCATTCCACTTACAACATTTACATATGCATCCTGATTTCCCAAATTAAATCCTGCCTTTTTTTCTAAAACAGCCATTAACAATGTTAGCCTATTATAATCTATACCATTGGCATTTCTTCTAGGCATACCAAATACACTAGGTGTTGTTAATGCTTGTAATTCTATTAATAATGGTCTTGTACCTTCTATACTTGCTACAATTACAGAACCTGCTGGATTATCATCTCTTTCTGAAATTAACACTGCTGATGGATTAGAAATTTCCACCATTCCTTCATTTTGCATTTCAAACATTCCAACCTCATTTGTAGAGCCAAACCTATTTTTAACACCACGCAAAATTCTATATGAAAAATACCTTTCACCTTCTAAATATAATACTGTATCAACCATATGTTCTAAAACTCTTGGTCCAGCAATATTTCCCTCTTTTGTAACATGTCCAATTATTATAGTAGTTATACCATTAACTTTGCATAATTTCATTATTCTTGCAGTAATTTCTCTAACCTGACTAACTGTACCTGGTGCAGAAGTTATTTCATCTGAATACATAGTTTGAATAGAATCTATTATAACAAGTTTTGGATTCATTTCTAAAATTGCACTTTCAATTATATCCATATCGGTTTCTCCCAAAAACATTAAATTAGGATTATTAATCTCCAACCTATCTGCCCTTAATTTTATCTGTTCTGCAGACTCTTCTCCTGAAACATATAAAACACTACCATCACCTTTAATTTTATCACAAATTTGTAAAATTAAAGTAGACTTACCAATACCTGGTTCTCCACCAACAAGAACCAAAGAACCAAACACTAAACCACCACCAAGTACTCTATCTAATTCATCAAACCCAGTAGACACACGCACACTTTCTTTTCCAACAACTTCATTTAATTTTAGTGGCTTGCAACTCTTTTTGTTAACCACTTGCCCACTAATTCCTTTATCTACAGACTTACTTAACTTTTCTTCATAAAAACTATTCCACTCATTACATCCAGGACACTTTCCAAGCCATTTACTTGATTCATATCCACAATTACTACACACAAACACTGTTTTAACCTTTGTTGCCATCTATTTGCTAACCTCCTTTTTACACATTTTTTCTTTGCATTAACAATTATATACCATACATTATTATTCTTTCAACACCTACTTTCAGGCAGATTATTGCAAAGGTAAAAAATACTTTCCTAATTATAAGAATAAAAAAGTGATGTTGACCTTAACCAAAAGTTAAACTTTTAATTTACATTCAACATCACTAAAATGAAATAATTTTATTAAATTGACAATAAAAAAATCAGACAAAAATCACCATTTGAAAATAAACTAAAAAATTTTATTAAAAATAATTTAAAGTTAATGATATTATGTTAATCGAATTTTATTACATTTACATTCAAATGTCAATATATTTTTTCCATATTTTTCCATTTATATAAATAAAAAAACTTTATTTTCAACATTTTTAACATATCAGTAAATATTTACTCTTGTTATGGTAAAACACACAAGTTAGGTATAAAACCTAACTGTGTACTTCAACTATTTTTACAATTTGTTGTTCAAGCTCCTTAATTCTTTCATTTAATTTTTCTATTTCAGAATCATTTGTATCATCAGCAGATAAATCCTCTTTTATCATTACTTCCATATCTTCTAATTCTTCTTTTAAAGTTTCCATTCTATCTAAAACCTGTAATCTCAAGTACTTTTGTGCATGTGTTTTTTCTATTTTATCTACCATTTTTATTGTTTCATCCAAATTATATGTTTCTCCAAAATCTGGAATTGTTACTGGAATATCTGTTGTTTCATTTATTTTCTGTTTTAACACCTTTTGACCTTCTAGCTCACCATGTACAAGAAATATATGTTGTGGTTTTTTAATAAATGAATACACAAAATTTAATAAACCTTCTTGGTCTGCATGTCCAGAATATCCTTCTATATATTCTATTCGTGCATTAACAGCTATATCCTCACCAAAAATTTTTACTGTTTTAGCTCCATCTACTATTTTTCTTCCTAATGTTCCTGGTGCTTGATATCCAACAAACAATATTGTATTTTTTGGATTCCATATATTATGTTTTAAATGGTGTTTTATTCTACCCACTTCACACATTCCACTAGCAGAAATAATTATTGAAGATTCATCCTTTTCATTCAATTCTTTTGATTCTTCTGCTGTTCTTGTAAATTTTAAGCCTGGAAATTCTAACGGATTATCTCCACTTTGAATTAATTGTTGTGTTTCTTCATCAAACAAATTCATATTTTCTTTAAACACTTCTGTTGCAGATATTGCAAGAGGACTATCTACATATACTGGTGTATGCATCAATATTTCAAATTTCTTTTGAAAATCATTATCTAATCTATTTTCCTTCATATTATTTAATTCATATAAAATTTCTTGTGTTCTTCCCACTGCAAATGAAGGTATAACAACAGTTCCACCATTTCTAATTGTATCTGTTACAATATCTATAAACAATTCTGCTTTTTCATCATTTCTCATATGATGTCTATTTCCATATGTTGATTCCATAACTAAAAAATCAGCATCTTCTATCATTGTTGGCTCAGATAATAATGGAATATCATTATTTCCTAAATCACCTGAAAACACTATTTTTTTATTAACTCCATTTTCTTTTACCCATATTTCAATAATTGAAGACCCTAGCATATGTCCCGCATCATTAAATCTTACATGTATATTATCATCTATTTCAATTAGTTGATCATAACTTACAGGTTCAAATAATTCTAATGATAACAATGCTGTTTGAACATCATAAATTGGTTCTCTTGCCTTTTCACCTTTCCTCATTCTTTTTCTATTTTTCCATTCTGATTCCATTTCTTGTATATGTCCACTATCTGGCAACATTATTGCACATAAATCACATGTTGCTTTTGTTGCATAAATTTTATTTCTATAACCATCTTTATACAATTTTGGTATTCTTCCAGAATGGTCTATATGTGCATGTGTTAATAACATAAAATCAATTTCATCTATATTAAATTGAAAATCTTCCTCATTTTCTATTTCATCTTTTGCTTGCCCTTGAAACAGTCCACAATCTACTAAAAATTTTTTTCCAGCACCCTCTACTAAAAAATTAGAGCCTGTTACTGTTCTAGTTGCACCAAGAAAAGTTACTTTCATATTAATTATCAATCCTTTCTTTTATATGTTTTATTTAAAAACTACATATTTCTTGCTATTACATTAAAACATAAATTTTATTTTTTTATCTTTTCTGTTTATTACCTCTTCTTCAAAAGGTATTTCAAAATCTTCATTATAATCTAACATATTAGAGTCAAAATATTCAACTTGTATTTCATCTTTAGTTTTAAAACTAATTTTTATAACTAAATTATCTAATTTAATCATTTTTGTTTTAAATATATATTTTAAAATTTTATAATTTAATTCTTCTAATTTAAATCCTGTATCTATACATTTCATTCCAATAATTTTATTAATTAATTTTCTAATAACTTCTTCAAATTTATTATTAACCTTCTCATTTGAAATTATTTTTTTATCTTTTTTATATGGCAAATTTGTAAAATATCTTAATTTTAAAACAATATTAAATAAATCTTTTCTATTATTTGTTTTTTCAATTTTGGTTTCCATGCATTCTAAAAAAAGCAATTCAAAATTAATTAATTTGGTTGTTAAACTAATTTTATTTTGTTCTTCTTTTACAGAATTATATAAATTTAGTTTTTTCTGATTTTCCTCTTGGGTTTTTAAAAATTCCTTTGGGCTTAACAAATTATTATTTTTATTCATTATTTTTAATAATTTTTCCCTATCTTTTTCCATATTATCAACAAAATCACTTATACACAAATACCTGCATTCTTCAGTTTTTAAGCTTTTTTCGTACTGTTTTTTTATTAAATTAATATCATTTAAAATAACATCCATTTTCTGAATTTTCTTTATTACTAGTAAATTACTTTTAGTTTTAATATCTATAAAATCTTTTCTATTATTTAAAACATTTATTTTACCTAAAATACTGCTTTTATATTTTAAACATTTTTTATGATTTTCAACAGAACTATTATTATATAAAATTACAGCTAATTCAAATAATGATGTTGTAATTTTTTTACCTTTTTCCCCCAAGTCTTTGTTAATTACTTCCTCTTCAATTTTTTTTAACATATTACGTAATTCATTATTCATTAATTCATTCACAAAATTATATCCAAATAATATTAATAAATTTTGATATATTAAATTATATTCTATATTTTTACTATCACTAATTTCTACATTCCAAGACCAACCATTAAAATCACGAATTGGTTCTATAGAATTTATTGTTTTTCCTTTATTTAACATATTTATCATACAATTTACTGTTAAATTTTTCAGTTTACTAATTTCTGAAATTTCATTTAATTCATAAATTGCATATAATAATATAACTTCATTAGGAAAACATCTAATTTCTCCATTTTTCTTATCAATTATATACTTTTTTGTTTTTGTACATTCTTTAGGAGATAAAATCTTTATTTTATTGCACTTATTATTTATAATATTTATATACTCTTCTAAATATTTATTTTTAGTTTCTGTTTCTTTTTTTACATCTATATAATCTTTATAAAAATTATCAATTTTATAAAAAATACTAAGAATAAGACTTTTTGCTTCTTCGTCAAATTCTTTATTTTCTAATATCAATTCTAATTCATTTTTATAATCTCTTCTATTTAATTTTAATAATATTCTTTCTTTTTCTCCCAAAATAAAACTCTCTCCTCTTTTATATTACATCTCTCTTTTTGTGTATTCTAATTTATTCATTTGTATCTGAAGTAGACATTTTTAATTCGTTTAATCTATCTAATGTCATTAAAACTTGTCTTGGTTTGCTTCCTTGATACCCTGAAATTACGCCTCTTTCCTCTAATTGATCTATTATTCTTCCAGCTCTTGCATAACCAACTTTAAATTTTCTTTGAATAAATGAAGTAGAAGCTTGCCCTGTTTCAACAACAACTTCCATTGCCTCTGATAAAAATGGATCTGTATCATCATCACTTGATGCTCCTTCTTCTAGTTCTTTATCTGATTTATTATTATTTTCTATACTTTCCAAAATGTCTTCACTATAATGAGCTGTTCCATTTGCCTTAACAAAACCAACAATTTTTTCAACTTCTTCATCAGAAACAAAAGCACCTTGTATTCTTGTTGGTTTAGAAGAACCTGCTGGTGAAAATAACATATCACCTTTTCCTAATAATTTTTCTGCACCTACCATATCTAAAATTGTTCTTGAATCAACTTGTGATGATACAGCAAATGCTATTCTTGATGGAACATTTGCTTTAATTAAACCTGTTATTACATCAACAGATGGTCTTTGTGTTGCAATAACTAAATGCATTCCAGCAGCTCTAGCCTTTTGTGCTAATCTACAAATTGCATCTTCTACATCTTTTGCTGCAACCATCATTAAATCTGCAAGCTCATCTATTATAATTACAATTTGAGGTAAAATTCCGCCTTCACCTTCTTTTTCTATTGTTGCATTATAACCTTTTAAATCCCTTACACCTTTACATGCAAACTTATTGTATCTATCATCCATTTCTTGAACTGCCCATGCAAGTGCACCTGCTGCTTTTCTTGGGTCTGTTACAACTGGAATTAAAAGATGTGGTATTCCATTATATACAGAAAGTTCAACAACTTTCGGGTCAACCATAACCAATTTTACTTCACTTGGTTTTGCATTATAAATTATACTTGTTATTATAGTATTTATACATACACTTTTTCCAGAACCTGTAGAGCCAGCAATTAATACATGTGGCATTTTTGCTATATCTGCTATAACAACTTGACCTGCAACATCTTTTCCCAATGCAACACTTAGTTTTGATTTATTATTTTCAAATTCCTCTGTTTCTATTACATCTCTTAAATGAACAGCTTCTTTTTCTTTATTTGGCACCTCTATTCCTACAGCCTGTTTTCCTGGTATTGGAGCTTCAATTCTTATTGTTTCTGCTGCTAAATTTAATGCAATATCATCTGCTAAATTTGCTATTTTACTAACTCTAACTCCTTCTGCTGGTTTTAATTCATACCTTGTTATTGCAGGTCCAACAGAAACATTTTCAACTTTAGCAGACACACCAAAACTATACAATGTTTTTTGTAATTTTGCAGCAGTATCTGTTAAAGCTCTTGCACCAGCTTTAGTTCCTTTTTTAGTATTTTTACTTAATAAATTCACTGGTGGATATTCATAATGTTCATCTTCAACAACAACAGTATGTTCTAATTGCAAAACTTCTTTTTTATTATCCTGCTTTTTTTCTTCTTCTTGTTTAAACAAATTTCCTTCTATATAATCAGGGTCATCTTTTAATTCTTTACTTGATTGTTTTTTCATTCCTAATGGTACTATATCATCTGAATCATATTTACATTTTTTTAAATTGCCTTCATTATTTTCTAAATTTAATTGTAATTGACTAACTTCTAATGCTTGTTTTCTTTTCTCTTCTTTTTCACGTAATTTTCTTTCTCTTTTAGTTTCAATTACATTTTCATTAACTTTATTTGAATGTTCATCATTTTCTTCTTTTTCCATTTTGAATTGTTCAATTAAATTTAATATAAATTCTGTAGGCTTAAAACCAAACATAAATACTATAAATATAATTGCTAATCCCATAGCTAAAATTACAGTTCCTAGAACTCCTAATAACTTAATTAAAGGAAGTGATATTAAAGCACCAATAACTCCACCACCTTTATTCATTGTTCCTAAATAAAATGCTTTTTCTGTTACTTTTGAAACCTCTTGTGTCATATCAATTGACTTAGGAACAGAAATTTCGTAAATACTAAAAATAGTACAAATACAGCATAAAATAACTGCATAATGAATTAACTTAGAAGTTATATACTCTTTATCATCATGTATTAAATTTATTGCAATTGCAAATCCTCCTATTGGAATTACATATTTTACAAGTCCAACTAATCCTCCTAAAAAATCACTTAAAGTTTCACCTATATAACCTGACTTAAAATAGATTAAAACTCCACTTAATATACTTGCAACTATTAAAATTACAACAGCTGTATCTAAATTAATTTTCTTTTGTTGCTTCTTTTTTTTTCTTTTTGCCAACTTACTTTACCTCCTATGTATGTTTTATTTTATAAAACAAAAAAAATGAAAAAAAAGAACTGTTAATTTTTACTGTTCCATTTTTTCAATTCCTCCTTTTATTTAAGTTCTTTTCTATTATTTTGAATTATTTTCAAAGCATCTTCTAAAGCTACTTCTAAACCTTCTAAAATATTATCTGCGTAATCTTTAGTTCCTTTTGAAATCTCCCTTGACATTTCATTTGCTGTTTCAATAATTTCTGCTTTTTTCTCATATGCCTTTTTAGTTATTTCATTTTCATTAATCATTGATATTATTCTATTTTCAGCCTCTTTTACAATATCATCTGCCTCTTTTTGTGCTTCAACCAATATACGTTGTCTTTCTTCTTTTATCCATTTTGCCTGTTTCAATTCATCTGGTAACTTAAGCCTAATTTCCTTAATTACCTCCAAAAGTTCTTCTTTATTAACAATACTCTTTCCAGAAAATGGTACTGTTTTACAATTTTCTAATATGTCTTCTAATTCTTCTAATAAAGTAAATATTTCCATGATTTAGCCCCTTTCAATTTAAAAATATGAGATTAACTCTGCCATATTTTCTACAATCATAAATTTGTATATCTAATTTTTTTAAATTTTCAATTTCTCTGTCTTGCTCATCTGTTTCTATTATTATTAAGCCTTCTTCTTTCAGTAATTTCAAAGACAATATCATCTTAACTGCGTTAACAGCAATATTATCCTTATAAGGTGGGTCTATAAAAATTACGTCAAATGCAATATTTTGTTTTGATAAATCATTTAAACATTTTTTATAATCTTTATTTAAAACTACAGCATTTTCTTGTAATTTTGTTTTTTCCAAATTTTGATGTATCATAGCTACTGCCTTATTGGATTTATCACATAAATATGCTTTTTTACATCCTCGGCTTAGAAATTCAATACCTATTGAACCACTACCTGAAAACAAATCTAAAATAATAGAATCTTCTATTTTAGTTTGTACAATATTAAATAAAGCCTCTTTAACTCTATCTAATGTTGGTCTTGTAGACAAATCTTCAATTGAATTTAATTTTGTTCCTTTTGCTCTTCCACTAATTACTCTCATACTAACCTCTTAATTTAAATTCATATATATTTTATATTATGTTTTTTTTAATATGTCAATATAATTAACAAAATTGTAATATACTCTTAATATTTCTGTAATAAAGTTACAAAATTGTAATATTTTGTTAATATTTTAAGCTTTAAAAAAACAGAGGTAAACAAATTATTTCCCCCTCTGTTTTTTCATATGTTCTAATTTTCTTTCTTCATATCCTTTATTAACTCTAATTGTGATATTAAAAGAGATTCCATTTTTGCTTTATATATATCAAATTGTTTTTCTATTTCATCTATTTCCTTCTTTTTAAAAACTAAAGATTGATTTAACGAATCTAAAGACTGTTTAGCAGAACCTTCTGCTTCTTTAATAATTTGTTCTGCCTGTTGTTTTGCTGTATTTTTTACTTCATCTGCTGCTGATTGTGCTATAACCAATGTATTTTGAAGCGTACTTTCTATTGTTTTATAATGAACTAAATCATTTTCTAATTGTGTAATTTTTCTGTCTTTTTCAGATATATCTCTACATTTTTGTTCATATTCAACAGTAAGTTGATCTAAAAAATCATCTACTTCTTCTACACTATATCCGTTAACCATTTGTTTGGAAAATTTTTTGTTTTCTATATCTAGTGGTGTAATATTCATACTATTCCCTCCATCTTTTTATGATTAATCATTTAAATTATTGTTTTTTAACCAAGAAACAGAAAGTTTATTTTTTATTTCTTCTCTTGCCATTTCATTTGTAATATCATAATTATAAGGTGCAATTAAAAATATAGAATTTGAAACTTTTTGCATATGACCATCTAACGCATGTACCGCTCCACTTATAACATCTATTATTCTTCTTGCTATATCCTTATTTACATATTCTAAATTTACTATTACAGATTTTTTTTCTTTTAGTAAATCGCATATGCTTTCAGATTGTTCGAATGATGTTGGTTGAGAAATTACCATTTTTATTTGTTGAACTTGTGGCATATTTACAACTTTATTGTTACGTTTCCCCCAAATTCTTTTTTCTTCTACTTCTTCGTTTTCTTGTTCATAATCATCCATTTCGTATTCATTTTCATCTTCTGTATCTGCTGCTGGATCTACTCCAAATAAATCCCACACCTTATTCATTATTGCTCCTGACATAATATACCTCCTAAAAAATACTTCTCATTTGTTAGCTTGCTACTAGTATCTAACTTTTTTCCACTATTGTCAATAGTTTTTGGATTTTGTAATATAAAAATAATAATTCTGTAACATATTTGTAATATTTTTGTAATATTTCAAAACTTTGAAAATTATTATATTATTAATTTTCTTTTCCTTTAATTAAAATTTCATCATAAAGACTTATAGATTTTTTTCCATTTAATGTATCAATATTATAATTTAACTCCTCTAACTCTGCTGTAGAGTAATTTTCTACAATAGAATATTTATCATTTTGTCTTAATAACTTTACCAATATTTTTTCTTCATACCCTGCTCTATTTCTTACAACATAGGCAAAATCACCATCATAATGTATTGCAGAATTTGGAACTTTTATTCCAGAATCACTCCACCAAATAATATCAAATGCAACTTTTCTATAATTTATTAATTCTTCCACTGATTTTTCTATTTCAAAAACTAATAATACTTCATCATCACTCTCATTTACTTTATGTATAATTTTTGCTGGAACCTCTTCTGAATTTGGCAATCTAACTTTTATTTTACTTCCTACTTCTGATTTTAATGCTTCCTCAGTTTTAGATAAACATGTTATATAGCACTTAAAATTATTAATTATTTTAGCCTTTGTATTACTTGAAGCAATAATTTGACCTGTTTTTAAATTAAGTGATTCTAAAAATTGTTTGTTCAAATAATTAAAATCATTAGTAGTTAAAATATTTTCAAAATCATCAACTTTATATGATATAATTCCACTTTTATTTGCATAAATATATTTAGAATTTGTATTTAATTGACTTTCCAAATTATTTCTTTGTGTAATTAAATCTTTTATATATGAACCACTAGATGTTAAATTTCCTGCAATTTTAGCCTTTTTTGTGATAGAATTACTTATTTCTTTTTTATATTGTTCAATTTCCTTTATATTTGTATTTTCATAGACATTTACAAGTTTTTCTTCAATCTGAGTTTCTAGTAATTTTATATCTGAAGAAAACAAATTGTTTTCTTTTTGAAGTGCTTCTTGTATTTGAACATCTAGCTGTTTTATTTCATTATTAAGTTGTTCTTCATTTTGCATACAATATCTATATACCGCTTCTCCATTTGCAACCTTTTTTCCTTCTGCCTTTAACTGCACTATTTGTCCATATTCACCTTCGTTTTGTATTAATTGTTCATCTCTTAATATATACCCTATAGAAGATTCTTCTTTATATATTTTTCCCTGTTCAACAATAAAAGTATCTGTAGGATTAATCAACAATTTTACCAATAAATATATACAATATACTAAAAATATACAAGCTAAAAATATTGCAATAATCGTTTTTTTACCATTTAATGGCTGTTTTTTTATATCATACATCATATTATTTATGCTTTTATTATTTTTCACCATTAACTCCCTCCAAAATAATATTTATATTATTTTGTATACTATCTAAACCATTAATCCATATTATTTGTTTATTTCTTCTAAACCAAGTTAATTGTCTTTTAGCGTAATGCCTAGTTTCAAGCTTAATTTTTTCAACCATTTCTTCAAAAGTAATTTCATTATTTAGATATGTTACAACTTCTTTATAACCTAATCCTTGAATTGCAGTTGGTAATTCCTTATATTTGCTAATTAATTTTTTTACCTCATCAATAAGACCATTATTAATCATAATATCTACTCTTTTGTTAATTCTTTCATATAATTTTTCTCTTTCCATATCAATACCAAAAACAATAAAATTATATGGATTCTCTAATTTTTTAGACTCTATCTCTTGTTCAGTTTTTGTTTTTCCTGTTGAATGAAATATTTCTAAAACTCTAAAAATTCTTTTTTTGTCATTAATACTTATCTTTTCCATTGCTTGCTCATCTATTTTTTTAGCCATATCATATACTTTCTCTAATCCATTTTCTTCAGCAATTTTTTCTAATTCATTCCTATATTGTAAATCAACCTCATAATCATCATAATTTATTCCATTTACTAAAGAATCTACATATAAACCTGTTCCGCCAACTATTATAGGTGTTTTTCCTTTTTTTATAATTTCTTCTATACAATTTGTTGCATCCTTCTTAAAGTTTGCAACACTATATCTAACAGTAGGAGAAACACTTCCAATTAAATAATGCTGTATTCCTTCCATTTCTTGCACAGTAGGTTTTGCTGTTCCTATATCCATATCTTCGTATATTTGCATTGAATCTGCTGATACAATCTCTCCATTTATCTCTTTTGCAAGTTTTATTGATAAAGCTGTTTTACCTGACGCTGTTGGACCACATATTACTATAACTTTAGGTTTCTCCACATAAATCTCCACCTTTCATACTTTTTACTATACAAAATTTATCTTCTTGAAAATTTCTTTTCAATATCTATTTGAGACATTCTAATTGCTGTTGGTCTTCCATGTGGACATGTAAACGGATTTGGTAATACCAATAGCTGTTGCATTAAATTATCCACTTCTTGAACATTCAAAGCCATCTTTGCCTTAACTGCTGCCTTACATGCCACTGTAGCAATAAACTTTTCCTCAATTTCCTGTTTTGCTGTTCTTGCAACAGTATTTATTTCATCTAATGTTTCTAAAAACAATTCTTTAGTATCTAAATCTATACATATATTAGGAACACCATTTAATTTTATAGTATTTTCACCAAACTCTTCTAAATCAAACCCAGCTTTTCTAAACAACTGCATATTATCTTTTGCTATTCCCATTTCTCTATGTGTTAAATTTATAATATCTGGCAATAACATTAATTGTGAATCTTTATCAGTTTCACTATAATAATTTTTCTTAACCTTTTCATACAAAATTCTTTCATGTGCTGCATGCTGATCTATTATATACATATCTTTTTCATATTCTATAATTATATATGTGTCAAATGCTATTCCTATAAATTTATAAACAGGTTTATTAAAAATACTTCTATTATTAAATAATGATATATTTTCTGCTGTTTTTAAATCTTCTTGTTTTATTGTATACCCTTTTTCTTCTTCATTTACTTTATTTTTGTTAGATATATTAGTACCAAACATTTTTGCATACATCTCTTCAAAACTTGTATCATTTTTCTTTTGCTCTTTATTTTCACTGTTTTTTGCAGTAAAAACATTATTTAAACTTTCAGGTTCGTTCTCCTTTTGTTGTACACTTTCAATATTTTTATTTAATTGCGTATTATCTTCAATTTGTTGTGTACTATCTTCAGTTTGCTCCGCAATATTCTCAACTTTTTGCATTTCATTTTCATTTTGATTTATATTATTTTCAATTTTTACATCACTACTTGCATTATTATTTGTAATATTATCTGTACTGTTATTTATACTATCAATTTGAGTTGGCTTTAAATTCAACTTTTCCAAATTTTCATCTAGCTCTTTTATCAATTTTTGTAAATTGCTATTTGGTTCAACATTTAAATTATCTATACCATAATCTTTACTTAAACTATTATTCTTTTTTTCAAAACTTTTTAATTCAATTCCACCATCTTGCTTAACAATAAGATTATCATAATGTTGTTCATCAGTATTGTAATTTTCGTTGTTTTTTAAACTTCCTAATATCTCTTCTTTTTCATGTTTTAATTTATCATTATATAATTGTTCAACTACATTACTATCATTTAAACCAAATTCATTTTTAGAATTATGCATTATATTCTTAAGAAATCCGCCAATTCCCTTATTATCTTCCAATTTACTAGCTTCATTTTCAGAATTGTTAACATCTACCAATTTATTATCTATTTTTTCTAATTCATCTATATAATTTTTTTTCATATTTGCCTCATTTGGCATTGTATTATTTTGTCCAAAAATATTACCCTTTAATAAAGCTTCTTTTATTGCATGATACACTAATTTAAATATTTTGTTTTCTTCTTGAAAACGAACTTCCAACTTAGCAGGATGTACATTAACATCTAATTTATGTGGATCCACCTCAATATTTAATATTAAAAATCCATATTTACCAACTGTTAACATTCCTTTAAAACCTTGTTCTGCAGCACTTGTTAATGTTTTATCTTTTACATATCTTTTATTAACAAAAAACAACTGATTAGCCCTGTTTGAACGAGCTATACATGGTTTTCCTATAACACCCTTTACAGCCATATCTTCAAAATAATATTCAACATTAATTATATTTTCCGCAATATCTTTTCCATAAATTCCATAAACAATATCCTTAACATTACCATTTCCAGATGTTTGAACTACTGTTTTTCCAGAATTAATAAATTTAATTGCTATATTAGGATTTACAAGTGCAATCCTATTTATAACATCTTCTATATAACCAGATTCAGTAAAATCTTTTTTTAAAAATTTATATCTAACAGGTGTATTAAAAAATAAATTTTCTATAGTAATTGTAGTACCTTTAGGGCACCCAATTTCTCCCTTTTCTATTATTTTTCCACCTTCAACAACTATTCTATGACCAACATGGCTATCTTCAGTTTTAGTCACCAATTCAACTCTTGCAATTGCTGCAATACTAGCTAAAGCTTCACCCCTAAATCCCATAGATTTAACAGTTTCCAAGTCCTCTGCATTTCTTATTTTACTTGTTGCATGTCTTTCAAATGCTATTTCCAAATCATCTGCCTGAAAGCCCTTCCCATTGTCAGTAATACGAATATATGATATTCCTCCATTTTTTATTTCTACAGAAATATTATTTGCTCCTGCATCTATTGAATTTTCTACTACTTCCTTTACTACTGATGCTGGTCTTTCAATAACCTCACCAGCAGCTATTTTATTAATTGTCAAATCATCTAATAATACTATATTTCCCATTTAACTTCCTCCAAAATATCTTTTGTCTACTTATACCTTGAGATTATATCACTAATTTATAAACTTTGTATAGATATTTTTCAATTTTATTAACACTTTTTGTTTTTTTGAATAGTATATATCATACTAAAGAACAAAAATAAAGTTCTTTTCAGGAGGTACCATTATGGGAAATTGTTGTTGTAATAATAGTGAAATTTTATGGTTCATTATTTTATTCTTACTTCTTTTCTGTTGTTGTGGAAACAACAATAATTGTGGTTGCAACTGTGGTTGCTAACACAATTATCTAAGTTTAGTAAACTTCTTACTTATGGAAAGGAGGGGATTTTATGCCAGAAAACAGAGGTTGTGGATGCGGATGTGGTTTTGGTTTTGGAAATGACTGCATTTGGATTATTATTGTTCTTATATTAATATGCTGTTGTTGTGGTGGCAATAACAATGGTTGTTGCTAAAATTTAATTTTATTTTAATAAGAGTTAGGTATTTTGTTTATCATTATATTTAGAACTTAAAAAAATAAATAGCAGAATAGAGTTTTTCTTTCTGCTATTTATTTTTTTATAATATAAATATATTATATTTTCTAAAACTTGCCCTATACTAGCTACTTATTTTTATAATTATTACTATAGTTTGGCGTATTTTGTTGTATAATTATAATAATTTTGCAATATTTTTGTAATATTTACCATTTCCTCTTTAACATGTGCTTTTGCAAATATTACAATATTCACAGTAAGACCTAGGTTTGGTAACTCCATACTAAGCATATGTTAAGTACACTTCCACCTAGGCATTTTTCTTTTTCTACCTTTCTTTTTTCTTGAATCTCCGTTTTAAGCTATTAAGTAACATGCATAACGAGTTAGCCTATAATCTTTTTGTTTTCTTTCTGCACCAGAACCAATCTGAACCATTTTATCGATGTCAATAAAATGGTTAAATACATTGATACTACTATTTTCACAGGATATTTTTGCTTTTTCAAAGTTTTGCCAATTTGCATATTGTAAAATAGTCATTAATTCTCTAGCATACCAAATTTCAATAACATCTTCATCAATATGCTTGATATCCTCAAATTAAAAAAATGCATTTATGTCTTCTTCCATATTCTTTAAGTCCACATTTTTGATAACATCTATATGCTCTTTCATTTACAGATAATAATCATTTAATGTTGGTAATCTATAATTCATTTTTCTATTCACTTCCTAAAACAATATTACAAATCAATTTGTATTGTTCCCTAAAATTTTCTTTTGTTCTATCACTTAAATCATTATAATCTTTTTCAAAGCATTCTTTTAACCAATTTCTTACCTCATTAAGATTAATTTTATTCCTGTTATATGCTGAATTAAATAACATTGGAATATTATCAAAATGAGCAATAATATCACCGTCAGCAACACATAAATCTTCAATATTTGTTGCATTTTTACTACTTCTATGGTTATATACACAACTCAATACTCTATCCATTTTTTCTTTTGGATAATCATATTTATTTAATATTTCTTCAGCTAATATTTTACCATTTATGTGATGATCTTTTCTTTCTCCTACTTTACAAATAAGAGCTATATCATGTAATAGTGCACCAAGTTTTACGATTTCTTTATCTGCCCCATATTGTTCTGCTAATTTCTGACTTTCTATATAAACATATTTTATGTGTTCATTCCAAAAGTCATAATGATCCTCTGAACTGTTTTTATATTCGTTTATTTTATCTTTTACTTCTTTTTCAATTAAATCTATAATATTCATTATCATCACCCCTTTTATATTTTTCTTAAATCGTACCTATATCCTACTTTCTTTTAGCATACTTTTCTAATTATATCAATTGTTTTTCTTTTTATTTTTCTTTAATAATTTTAATAATTTTGCAAATTTTAGTAATATTTACCATTTTTTCTCCAAATTATTGAATTTTAATCCATCTTTTGTTACAATTTCTTCAAACATAGATATTTTCCTTTCTTTTGTGTTTTCGACAACCACATTGTATTGGATTATCTATGTTTTTTCAATATATTTATTAAAAAATATAAGTAGACAGAATTTTATGTTCATTTTGCCTACTTTAATTTTACACTAACCATATAAGTGGGCATATAATTAAAATAAATGGGTGATAAATGTGTATTTTCAATTGTCTTCAATATTTTATCTTGATTCATGATCTTCATGTGTTTTTTCTGTTGGTCTTGTTTCAAATCCTTCATATATTACATCTAACGGCTTTGGTCCACTATCTGTTCGTATTTGAGAATCTCCGTCTCTATATCTAATATCACGTATAAACCTTTCTTTGTCTGTTGACATTGAGCTAACTGATTGTGATGTAGATGGTAATTTTAAAGTTTTGTCTGGCAAAAAAAAGCCCTTTATTTTATCAAATGTTTTTTTCAACTGTTGTTTTATCATTGGATTATGTCTGGTAATCTGTAAAATTTCGCCATTTTCATCACAAACCCTATATAGCTTTGGATAATATCCTGGCATATTTATCATTTCCACATTATCATCTTTATGCTTTTCGTTCCATAATTGACATTTTAAATGCACAATTACAGCAGAAGATGTTTTCAACTCACTTTTTCGTAGATGCAAATTATATCTATCAATTAGAGGATTAAATTGATCTACTTGAATTTTACCATTAATTTTCATAATACTCTTAATATCTGATAATTTAAATTTAGGATTAATACTTTTTTGATAGTAGTATTCTCTTATAAGCATATCTGTTCTATCACTTGCTAACACATCAAAAGCACTTAAATACTGTTGTTCTTGTTGGATACATTCATCATCAATAATTCTTAATCCTGCTTTACTATCGTCACTACCAGGTATTCGCCCAACATTTCCTGAATGTGCATCAGTCCATATTAATCCTGATTTTCTTAATTGATTATATATATATTGTGTATCTTCTTCAGTAATATCAGATGTATCCATTCTTGGGATTATTCTAAATGCTTTATCTTTACTAAATGGTAATGTTTCAATATCCTCTAAGCATAACGGATGTTTAATTTTTTGTGGTCGACCAAATTTTAAAACAATATTGTTAAGAGCAAATACAACTGAATTTTGTCCTCTACCTAAATATTTCATTGGCATACCACTACGATAATGTTCTTCTAATTCAATAATCTTTCTTAATATTTGATTTTTTGTTTTTTCATCAGTACAATTTTCTAAAACCTTTTTCAATTCTTGAATTGTTTGTTGTGTATGTCGCTTCGTATCTATTTTTATTTCATCATTAGTATCAAATTCCATATTTTCTCCTCCTCTTTCATTCGTTCGCAACTTTTCTGCCCTTATATTTTGTGTTTCTATTGGCAATGCAATTCTATCAATAACATCTTGTCTATATCCAAATTCAGTTATCTTATGTGAATCAACAATATCCTTTGGTCTTCCTGCCTTGTCTTTTGAAAATTTTATATATTCTAAACTCATCGTATCGTAACTTTGTCCATCTAATCCTGTATATGTACAAATGTAATCGCTTAATTCTTGAACTGGAAATTCTTTTATTTTACAATGATGATTATATGGATCATATGTATATTGAGTTAATATGCCATCTTCATATGTAAATGGATAAATTCCTACTGGAACACCATCTATCTTCATTTCAAAGCCATAATCTTGACTATCATTTGCATATGTCATACTATCCCACTCTGGATTATATAATCCAACTTGTTTAAAAACCTGTCTCAACTTTTGCATATCTTCCATTCTACATACACTATCTATATCATCATGTAACCTACCTGAATCTTGATTAAGCAATATATATGGTACGCTTCCTCCAGCAATATAAATGGTTAATCCTGCTTTTTTTAGTATTGTTCTTATTTTTGCATATGCATCTTTTATTTGTTCAAATGTTCTGCTCTCTCTTTCATCTTCTTCAAAATTATCATAATATCTTTTTTCCATTTAATCCCCCAAATGATTTTTTTAATTTACTTACTTTATTAAATCAATATTATAAAAAATAATTTTACAATAATTATTATACATACATTTTCAGAATTTATTTTAATAAACTCTTTTGAATTCTACTTTTATAGTGTAATTCAAAAGAGTCATATTCTTCTATTTATTTTATGTTGCAGTCGATTTTATTCGCTCAACCTTGTACTATTATTATGATTTAACACCAATATATTATCAAGCATTTTTTATAAACTATTTTTTATTTTTCTCCCTACTCTTATAAACATTAGCCTTATTCCTACACTGCAAACTGCAATACTCTGCTTTCAAATTCTGTGAAGAAAAAGCCTTTCCACAGAATTTACATATCTTAACAGTCTTTCTTTGTGTAGTTTCATTCAACTTTTTGAAAGTTGCTATTTATACTTGGTTCCTTTGTTATAGTTGTCTACAACTTGGATTTCGTAACGATTGATACAAATATCAATCAGTTTGTATTTATAATTTAGCATATGTTTTTGGATTTGGCAAAATGGGATTTTGAATTATTTTTTTCTTAGGCTTTTGCTGTTTTCTTTTTCTAGTTGTTTTAGGCTTTT